>JAUSPM010000143.1 GCA_030655675.1 Methanosarcinaceae archaeon
AATACAATTTATGTATTTTAAATCAATCTAAGCATTATCGCAAATTTCCTTCACATTATTGGAACATACTACCTGCGACAGATTGACTTGGTGTGAAAATTGCTAAACAAATACCTCAGATTTACTTGGACTACATAATCATATAATTATATACAACGAGAAAATCCTCGCTATGCTCGGATTTACTCGAACTATATGTTTATAAAACATATACAACAAGAAAATTGTGGAATGCGCTGGAAGCAATTGAAAACTCCATGTGTATGCAGGGCAACGCCGTGCATGCGCGGGTTGTAGAATCGTTTTTATCATGCACTCATTAAACACTCTGTACAACAACGCTGCACCATCTAAACAAAAACAAAAAAATAGTACACAGGGCAGGATATTTAGATAAATGCAGATCTATATCTTAATTGGTAGGATAATTGTTGTTGGAGATTGTATTTGACATAGACCTTGCATTTATAAATTGAATTATGTATTACTTTGGCTCGATCTTACTTACATTTCAGATCAGGACTTCAGGTTCTGATTTTTGGGGTTCACATCAAACGTTTCAACGAACTGCCCGCCGTTTGTCTCATAACCTTCGATTACTATAGATTTATCATCCTCTATTTGATCCACGACCGAATCGCATAGGTATATCTGCAGGCTCCCATTTGAATCCATAAACACGGAAGGTTTAATTCCTGCGTTATTATAGTCTTCAACCGTTCCTCGAAATATCATTGACATGTATCGTACCATATTCATAATTTATCACCAATTAATACTAATGAGTGAACAACTATGTAACTACTATGAACACAGGAAATCTATTTATGTACATAGTTTTTGCTAATTGTGCACATAAGCAAAACGTGTTTTGATGAGAATAGAAACCCCCCACAAAAAAGTGATCTATGAGATTGGATGTAATATATGTGCGACATATTATTGAATAAGAAATGTTTTTAAGCATTGGAACGATTACGTGGTAAGCGAAATATAGATTACAAACATAGTGTATATATTTGGAGTTATCATGCTCGAAGATGAATATCAACTTGATTTTTTCTCAAATAACGGATTTATTCGTAAGCAATGCCAAAAATGTGGTGTTTTTTTCTGGACACGTGATCTTGACCGAAAAACGTGTGGGGATGCGCCCTGTGACCCATATTCATTCATAGGCAATCCTGTTTTCAAAAAACAATATGATCTCGCAGAGATGCGGGAATATTTCCTGAATTTTTTTGAAGAACGTGACCACACCCGCATAGGCAGGTATCCTGTGATCGCAAGATGGAGGGATGATATATACCTTACAATTGCGTCGATTGCTGATTTCCAGCCATTCGTCACATCAGGGGAAGTACCACCACCCGCAAATCCATTGACAATCTCACAGCCCTGTATACGCCTGCCTGATCTGGACGCAGTTGGCAGGAGTGGACGGCACCTGACAACCTTTGAAATGATGGCACATCACGCTTTCAATACGAATGATAAGGAGATCTACTGGAAAGAAAGAACAATGGAACTGTGTGATGAGTTCCTAATGTCACTCGGGGCAGATCCAATGGCAGTGACATACAAGGAAGAGCCCTGGGCTGGCGGAGGTAATGCAGGACCATGTGTTGAAGTTCTCATAGGTGGTCTTGAAGTTGCCACTCTTGTATTCATGAATCTCAAACAATCAAAAGACGGCGATATCATGATAAAAGGCGAGGCTTATTCCAAGATGGACAATTATATTGTCGATACCGGATATGGCCTTGAGAGATTCGTCTGGGCTTCAAAAGGTTCCCCTACAATATATGATGCAATTTTCCCGTCGATCGTTAATGAACTGATGGGGCTTGCAGGCATCGACCATGAACTTGATAATGCCGAATATGCGTATATCCTATCCCAAAATGCCCGTTTAGCAGGACTTATGGATATAAGTGAAAAGGCGAATTTACTTGAACTTCGAAAGCAGGTTGCATCGAGTATTGGCACGACCGTTGAAAAGTTAACATCTATAATGGAGCCTGTTGAGACGGTTTATGCTATAACTGATCACACAAGATGCCTGACATTCATGTTCGGTGACGGTATAATACCGTCCAATGTCAAGGCAGGATACCTTGCACGTTTGGTACTTCGAAGAACACTACGTATGATGCGGGATCTGGATATCAAGATCTCCCTGTCTGAGATCGTAAAGATGCATATCAACAACCTGCCGGAATATCCTGAATTTGAGGATAATTTTGAAACGATCGAAGATATTCTTCATCATGAAGAGCAGAAATTTGCAGATACATTAGAGCGTGGCAGACGAATGATCCAAAAATCTGCAATACATTACAAAAAGAGTGGCGAAAAAATTCCGCTCGATAAATTGATCGAGATGTATGACAGCCACGGAATCCCGCCTGAGATATCAAAGGAAGCAGCAGCAGAGGTAGGAGTTGAAGTAGACCTGCCTGATACTTTCTATTCATTGGTGGCAGATAAGCACGGCAAGGCAGAAGCAAAAGAAATAAAAGAATATCCGTATGCCGACCGCATAGAAAATCTTCCACCTACAAAGCGACTGTTCTATGATGAGCCGAACAGGATGGAATTCGAGGCGGTCGTATTGGATATATTTGATAATCATATTGTCCTTGATAGTACCTTGTTCTACCCAGAGGGTGGTGGACAACCTGCTGATCATGGTAAACTGGTTATTGATAATGATGTGTTACACGTAATTGATGTCCAGATGATACATGGTGTAGTAGTGCATAACATTAAAGAGATTGAAGATGAACTCCATATTCGCAAAGGCGATCTGGTTATTGGCAAGATCAATGAAAAAAGGCGCATGGCACATGCAAGACACCATACAGCGACCCATATTGTGAACGATGCTGCCAAAAAGGTACTTGGCGATCATATCTGGCAGGCTGGTGCACAGAAATCAGAGAGTCACGCACGACTTGATCTTTCACATTACAAACGCATTACTACTGAAGAATTGAATGAGATCGAAATGATCTCAAATCAAATAGTTATGGAGAACCAGCGTGTTAATTCCGAGTGGATGGACCGGACTGATGCAGAGCAGGCATATGGGTTCAGGTTATACCAGGGTGGCGTGCCACCTGGAAAAAATATACGAATACTTAAGGTGGGTGATGATATCGAAGCCTGTGGTGGCACCCATTGTACAAATACAGGTCTTGTAGGCCCTATCAAGATATTGAAGACCGAACGCGTGCAAGACGGGGTTGAACGTATAGAGTATGCAGCAGGCGAAGCTGCTGTCAGGGCTGTACAGGAAAGTGATCGGATACTGCGTGATTCTGCGAATGCACTCAGGGTTACGCCAGAACATCTCCCGTTAACAATTGATCGATTTTTTGGAGAATGGAAGGAATTCAAAAAGGAAAATGCACGGTTAAAGGATGAACTGGCGCATGCACTTGTGCATAAGATGATGCGTGGTGCAGTTGAGATAAATGGCATTCGTATAGTTGCTGAAATAATAACGCATGCAGACAGTGAAGAACTCATAAAGATCGCATTGGGGCTCGCTGAACAGGATGATGTTGTTGCGCTCCTTGCAAGCAGTTTAGAAGGCGTTAAGATAGTGGCAACTGCCGGAAAAGGTGCTATTGAACAAGGTGTCGATGTCGGCAAAGTTGTGCGCGAAATGTCACATATTGTTGGCGGCGGCGGCGGTGGTCGTCCTGACATGGCGCAAGGCGGCGGTATCGATCCTTCGAAGATAGATGATGCATTAATTAATGGCACAGAGCTTGTGAAAGAACAGTGTGCTATTAAATAATATTAACAATTATATCAATAACAATAACAATAACAATAACAATAACAATAACAATAACAATAACAATAACAATAACAATAATAATAATAATTATAATTATAATATTTACAACAACAAAATTGTAACAATTATAACATTAAAGACATTAATTGGGTGTTCAAATGATACCAATTGAAATTAATAAGTTCTTTTCGGAAGGATTTAGTAAGACACTTTTGTTCAAGGGCAGACCGGGTACCGGTAAGACCACTTTTGTTTTTGAAATACTCATTGAACTATGCCCTGATGGGAATTGTATCTACATCTCACCGCGTATTGACAAATCTTCATCCTATGGCAGATTCCCATGGATCGAGGGGGATTTCAATAGCAACGAAGAATTTTTTGAGATGCTTGATGCACGTGTCAGAATGGTACAGGGAGCATTTGATGAAAAACCATTGATCGTAATAGATTCAATTGATGCATTGAGCATTGCGACAACCGATTCTTCTAATTGGTTGGAAAACAAGTTTAAACTTGAGCGCATGTTGATCGATTTTGGCAATAAGGTAAATGCTGATATATTGATGGTTACAGAGCAGACTGATCTGACCTCACTTGATTATCTGGTAGATGGCGTGATATCTCTTGAAATTTCACAGATATCTGAGCGGGATATCAGGAAGGTCCACATACACAAATTGCGTGGGGTGGGACTTTCACAGTCAAAATATCTATTTACATTGCAAGATGGCAGGTTCAGCAGTTTCGGACCTTTTGCAGTATCATACCCCACACAGACCGTTGTCTGTGAACCTATCAAAGATCCAATACGCAGTAAAATATCAACCGGAACAACGGATTTTGACAATATACTTGGCGGAGGATATCAAAAAGGAAGTTTCAATCTTTTTGAAATAACAAGCGGTGTGGGAGATTCATTCTACAGTTTGTTGCTGCCCACATTCATAAATCATCTTAATCTTAATCGCGGACTCTTGAGTATGCCATCTGAGGGCACAAGCGTAGAGACTGAAAAAAGTATGATCGAACCTTTTTGCGGTGAAGATCGTTTCAAGAATAAGTTTGTCGGTTTTGAGATCCGTGAGATGAATGGCAGGATCCCTTCTTATGTCGAACCACTTACAGGCAACATCTCAAAGGATATGGAGTCCATTTTATCGGTAAAACGGGAACTTATCATACAATCATCCGGTGCTCCGATACTTGACTATGTAGGTCTTGACACAATGGAATATAATTACGGTGTTGAGGATATCGGCAGGACAATAGGCATGTTGGCATCCCGTACAAAGATAACTCAAAACGTTGTTCTGGCAGTTGCAAAACATGGTCAGAAGATCACGGAATCTGTCGCGCACATGGCGACCACACATTGGAAATTCGAGAATATAGATAAAACACTTGTGATGTATGGGATTGTTCCCAAGACCGGATTATATGTTGTTGAGATGAATTTCGAACAAGGGTTCCCACAGGTAACATTGTCACCTGTTAAATGATGAAGTATTTGTATATCTGGTGCAACGTCGTGGTGCAGAGTGTTTAATGAGTCCATGATAAAAACGATTCTACCACCCGCGTGCAGCGCGGCGTTGCCCTGCAGATACATCGATTATTCAATCGCAATCAGCATATTCCACAATTTTTGATAGTATATGTTTTATAAACATATCGTTCGAGTAAATCTGAGCATCAGCAAAGATTTTCTCGTTGTATATAATCTATAAGATTATGTAGTCCAAGTAAATCTGAGCATCAGCGAAGATTTTCTTGTACACTTTTTGCTACTGATTTAAATCGCACTTTCCGCAGGTAAATCCCAAAAGTGAATCTTTTTCTTAAACATTAAATCATGTCGGATAATTGCGGTTTTCAAAATATGCGTAAAAATGGTTTAGAATTATGTATGTCAATTTTCTACCGAAGTTTGCAAATTGTATACTAAAACAGGATCTCTCCAAATTGAGTGGATGAATATTGTCATTTCACCATGTGCATATGTATGTACAGTACAAATATAATATGCAATACATATTCAAAACCAGCATCAGTAAAAATGTTTAAAATTTGCATATGCCTGCGGAAAGTGCGTTAAATCATTCAATTTAGTATATATGGAACGTGCCGCCTGGCGGCGGTCGCATCGTTTTTAGTTTCAAAAAGAACGATCACATTTACACAGCCATCCTATTACAGATATACAAATACGAATAATGTATTTTGTAACTGCATGGCGGATCATGCCTTATAATCACTTTCCACAACTTCTCTGATGCGGGCTGCGGTCTTTGGTCCGATAAGTTCGACTTTTAGCAGTTCATCGTAATCGGCTTTCATGACTGCTTCCACCGACCCGAAATGTTTTAGCAGGCTGCGTGCAGCCTTTGGTCCGATCTCCGAGATCGCAGACACTACATATTCCTGCTGTTCCGAGAGTAAGCGTGATGATTTTTTACCATGTGCGCTCACTTCCCGTTTTTCATCGATCTGTTCTCGTTTTGCGATAACCTTTAAAAGTGCTGCCGTATCTTCCGCATCGCGTGTGTAGAATATGGACACGCCAAAGTCAATTGCCAGCGATGCCAGTGTTCCATGGATCGCATTCGGATTAAGTTGTCTGGCTGTGAACAAACCTTCACCTTCAATGATGAGCACAGGTTTGTCGTAGGTACGCGCAAGGTTTGATATTTGTGTAAAAATGTTGCGTTGTGCATCGATCAGAGAACTTGCAAAATCCTCAACGCTCTTGCGTTCGACTGCAAGCCTGTCGCTTAATACATAATCCCCAACTTCAAGTGTTTTGAACAAAACATTAACACCCAATTTATCAAGTGTGCGCGCAACAGTGCTCCTCATCTCGCGCTGGTCAACTATTATGGTTAATAATTCGGAATCGAATTCAGAGAGTCTTTTCTGATCTTCTTTATCGGATATGTCAGATGCCATAATATCATCTTCATACTCAGACTTGCGCACACCCATATCCTCTTGCATTTGTCGCATATTTGACTGCATTTTGCGCTCTTTATGGTTGCTGCTCCAGTAGTATGCTTCATCCCGCGTGTCTTTTGTGACAAGTACAACAACGCGTCCTTTATGTTTCCTGCCGGTGCGTCCTTTTCTCTGGATGCTCCGGATCTCGGATGGCACAGGTTCATAGAACAGTACAAGGTCAGTTGCCGGAATATCCAATCCTTCTTCTGCAACCGATGTGGCAACAAGGGTATTGTATTCGCCTTCCTTAAATTTCTCGATGATCTCAACCTGTTGTTTTTGGTTCAATCCCTTGTCCTTATATTTTGACGCCTGACCCACAAACCTGATCGGACGTACGCCTTCTATTTCTGATAATGCATTTGTGACGATCTCGGCAGTGTCGCGATAATTTGTGAACACGATCACGCGTGAGTCTGGATTCCCTTCAAGTTCATCTTTAACGATCTGTCGTACCTTATCCAGTTTAGGATGCTCTGTGGCGCATTCCTTTACTCTGTGTGAAACCTGTTGAATATACAGGTCATTAGCAAGCCGTTTGGATGCTTTGCTGCCGCTCTTTGAATATGCTTCATTGTCAAGCCGCTCCATGTACTTTGAAAGTGCCTCAATACCCTGGGTCTCCACCACTTCCACCGCATGGCTGACCTTGAGTATCTCTGCAAGTACGGATATTGCACCATAGACCGCAGGATTTCCATCGCCGCGTAGTTGGGATTGCAGTTGTTTTTGGAGTGCCAGAAGGTCACGCTTTGAGGCATTTTTTTGATTATGCACGTTAAAGCCGAGTTCAGATAGTTTGGTAAATCTATCATCCAGGACCTTCTCCAGCAGACCTTTCAGTTCCTTCAGTTCATCAGGGAGTTTAATACGTACCCACTCGATCTCCTTCTCATAAACATAAGGTGCAACATCACTGTCGGTTTCAGTTTTCACCGCGACAGATCGTACGTGAAGTGCCTCACAAACCTCATTGATTTTCTCATTTTTACTGCCAGGACTTGCAGTTATTCCTAGAATAAGGGGATTTTCTGCCTGTTCAAAATATTTCTCTGCAATGTATGTGTACGCATAATTTCCAACTGCCCTGTGTGCTTCGTCAAAGGTTATGTGTGATACGTCACTCAGGTCGATCCTTTTTGTGAGAAGGTCGTTCTCAATAACCTGTGGTGTGGACACGATGACCTTCCCAGTTTTCCACATCTCTTCACGTGTTGCAGGGGGCAGGCTGCCTGTAAATGTCAGTATCTCTTCCTCTGGCAGCAAGAGGGCTTTTTTCAAAAAAGATGCATGCTGCTCGACAAGTGGTTTTGTCGGGGATAATATCAGCACCTTGCCCCCGATCTTCTCAAGCCTTGATGCGATAACCAAAAGAGCAATTATAGTCTTACCAAGTCCGGTCGGGAGGACCACAAGACTGGACGCTGAAAGCGCAGTGCCTGCAAGGTTTAACTGGTAAAGCCTTTGCTCAACAGTATCCGGTTTGATCAACGAGTGCTTGATGTAGGTCGTCATGGTGTATTGTATATCTTTATTACGTACACAAATACGACCTTACACCTTTTAAACTTGTGGCAAGTGGGGTGAAAGTATTCGGGTTTTGGTTTTACCATTCATCGTATTTGTATAGATGTGGTAAGATATCTGCGTAAATAAGATTGATTGGTTTGAAACTAAAACCAAAGCAACCGCCGCAGGCGGCGCATTTCCGTGCCATTGATGTGAACGATATGATATTGACGATATGATATTATATGACGTTCACGTGGCAAATATAATTTATGAAAATATGCACACTGAATCAATCTGAACATTATAGGGGATTATTTCGTGGTATATTTAATATTTGATGTACAATTCAGGTTAATTCGTCCGATTGTGATATTTTGTCACAATGTGTGGAATATGTCGCCTACGGTGGTTTGACATGGTGTCAAAATGACCTAAACAAGTACCATTCATCTATTGAACCAGCGTACCCGCAGTCCTGAACTTTTTACCCTCGTACACAAGGCTGTATATCACGTTCTCTATGTCTTTAATTGGTGCACGCACCTGACTCATGGAATCGCGGTCACGGATCGTCACAGATTTGTCGTCAAGTGATTCATAATCGATGGTTATGGAATATGGTGTACCGATCTCGTCGTTTCTGCGATATCGTCTACCGATAGTGCCGGAATCGTCATAGGAGACCAGCAATCCTCGATTGCGGATCAGTGCAACGATATCCTTTGCAGGAGTTATCAATTCACTCTTTGTAATAAGTGGCAGAACAGCAACCTGAACCGGTGCAACTTCACTCTTGAGTTTGAACACGACCCTGCTCTCTTCTTCAGGTTCGTTGCCATTTTCTTCGTCTTTTCCTTCTTGTGCTTTGACCATCTCTTCATTGAATGCATGTTCCATTGTGCAGTAAAGTATCCTGTCGATGCCGAAAGATGGTTCTATTACATGTGGTACAATGTTTTCGCCACTGACTTTTACGGTTTCCTCTGCGAATTCGACAAGATCCGATGGGACTACAAACTCCTCTCCATCCATGACAACTTTGATCTCATCATGTTCGAGTTCTTCCTGTGTCATGGCTTTGAGAGCATCTGCAATTACCTTTGCTTTTCCTTTAAAGATGGGTCCGAGTTTGCCCATATTAGGTTTCACTACAAAACTTGTGACCATCTTTGGTTCATCATACTCGATGTATACGGAAAGTTCTGTTTTGCTCGTCTTTGCATGCGCATTCAGGTCAAAGTCAGTCCTGTCTGCGATACCGACGACCTCGATCCAGCCGAACCTGTCTGTCTCGATCTCTGCATCCCAGCAGTCGATGGCATAGTGTGCCATTTCGTCCTTCTTATGCTGCCTGAATCTCAGATGTTCCGGGGAAATGCCGACACGCTGGAGGAAATGGTTAGTAAGTGCGATATGGTATGCTAAAAATTCATGGGCAATGATCCCCTGTTTGAGTGCATCACCAATTGTTATTTGCTCAACAGTGCCGCGTTCCTGTCCTTCCTGGGAGTATAGGTTGAGGGGTGTGTCTGCGAATCGCTCGATATTTGGGTGTGTCTTATCACGCGGGTCAATGAATATCTCAGCCTCTGCCTGCGTGAATTCCCGCAATCTGATAACGCCCTGGCGGGGTGAGATCTCGTTGCGGTATGATTTTCCGATCTGGGTTACTCCGAATGGGAGTTTATCGCGGTAGAATTTTAAGAGTCTTTGGAAATTGACGAACATTCCCTGTGCGGTTTCGGGGCGCATGTAACCAGGTCTGCCTCCGCCGGGTCCGATGGCGGTCTGGAACATAAGATTGAACTCGTATGCATCACCAAGATCTCCGCCACATTCGGGGCATTTGATGTCGTTATCCTTGATGATCGTGTCAAGTTCGGTGTTGCTCAGCGCATCTGCAACCTCTACTATATTATCTACGAGATGGTCTGCCCTGAATGCTTCGCCACATTTTTTGCATTCGCAGAGTGGGTCGGAAAAACCGCCGACATGGCCGGATGCTACAAAAACATCTTCGATACCGATTGTCGGGGTTTCGATCTCCATGAACCCTTCATGGATGACGTACAAATCGCGCCATATCTGTTCGATCCGCCGTTTAAGGGTGCTGCCAAGTGGTCCGTAGTCATAAAAACCTGCGGCACCGCCATATAGTTCAAAGGAGTTCCATAAAAAACCGCGTCGTTTTGCCAGTTCAATAACTTTCTCATATTTGTCCATTATGAAGCCTCATAAGTTGAATAATTGGTTATAAAGTAGTGATACATCATCGATATTTCCATTACATTTAATTGTGTCGAGATATTCGCATTGTTTTGATATTAAGTGGTGTGCATGCTGTGGCCACAATGTGTCAAATATGTGGACATAACATATATTTACATGTGCATGCATATAGGTACTTGGAAGCAAGATAAAAAACGAAACAAAAAAATCATATCGTACCACCTATAAGATTTTTATGTCATTCCAACACAATGTCTTGCTTCATTCAATTACCCCCCAATCTTCCTACCTATTTGTTGTTGGAATTCTTTTTTATCAAATAATTAAATCTTGAATTTTAGTATCTGCAACATTTATTAATAATGAAATTCAGGTTAGTATGTATGGCAAGAAAATTATCTGACACTGATCTGCATATCATGCACAAACTTGTTCCTGAATTGACAGACGATTCATGCTCTTCTTCTCATCCTGCATATCGTTCTATCTTACCACCCGTTTCAAATCGGTACGCAAGTTCAGACGATGATTTTAAAGAACGGCTTTCCAGGCTTACGGGGCAG
Source organism: Methanosarcinaceae archaeon (assembly GCA_030655675.1). Lineage (GTDB taxonomy): Archaea > Halobacteriota > Methanosarcinia > Methanosarcinales > Methanosarcinaceae > Methanovorans. Next base: position 11,113 of record JAUSPM010000143.1, read on the forward strand.
GAACTGGAATATATTGTTGGTTTGATATTCGATGGGATGGAATGTCTTAACTGCGTGCAAAGATCGCATATTGGAATATTGCTTCAAACCGTTTCAGAACGTTTGTCAAAAGAAAGAAGTGAAGACCTAAAAGAGATGTGCGGGATATTCGATCTTTAGTCTCCCACACATTTGAAATTGATTATTAATTTAGATTTTCTTAACTTTAACTTTAACTTTAACCTTAACCTTAACCTTAAGATCGATCTTGCATTGCTTCTTCGGCTGTCATTCCACCATGTACGATTTTTGACATTCTTGAAACAAGTGCAGCAGGGTCGTCAGATTGGAATACGTTCCTGCCGATTGAAACACCTTTGCCGCCTGCGATAAGTGAATCATAGATCATTTCAAGAAGTTCCTGCTCTGTGTTCATTTGTGGTCCACCGGCAATCACAATAGGTACGGGGCAGCCATTGACTACTTCTTTGAACGTATCTATGTCACCTGTGTAGTTCGTTTTAACGATGTCTGCGCCAAGTTCTGCGCCGATACGTGCGGCATGTTTGACATATTCTACATCGTGTTCAGAGTCTACTTTCCTGCCTCTTGGATACATCATTGCCAGAAGTGGCATTCCCCATTCATCACATCTTTGTGCAACGAATCCAAGATCCTGGAGCATCTCTGATTCATCTTCTGCTCCTACATTGATGTGTACAGATACTGCATCTGCACCAACCTTTATCGCTTCTTCAACAGTTGTAACGAGCACTTTGTGGTTTTGATCCGGTCCGAGGGATGTTGATGCTGATAAGTGGGTGATAAGTCCGATATCATGTCCATAGCCGCGATGTCCGTGTTTTGGCAGCCCCATGTGCCCGAGCACTGCGTTTGCGCCGCCTTGTGCAACTTTGTTCACGGCTTCTGGTAGGTTGATTAGTCCTTTGATCGGACCGGCTCCTACGCCGTGGTCCATCGGGACTATTATTGTGTTGCCTGTACCGCGGTCGAATATCCGCTCCATCCTGACAGATTTGCCAATTTCACTCATGAGGTGTGTATAGAATTTTATGTTAGATAGTTTTT
>JAUSPM010000145.1 GCA_030655675.1 Methanosarcinaceae archaeon
ATGATCCGAAGCCATGCGAATGACCACAGGGAGATCTGTTTCCGGGTCACGCACCTTCACGATGACCCATCCGCGTTTTTGAGAAACATCGGTCACACAGTCAAGAGACGACAGTTTTAATTCCAACCCATCCATTGCAGAATCATCACTAACCTTTAGTTCAATTGCAACGCTCCCTGTTTGGTGCCGCAAGGACTCGATGGTATCTTCAACAACCGTCACACCATCCTGAATGATCGTTACGCTATCACACAATTCCTCAACGGTGTGCAGGTCGTGGTCAGAAACAAGAACCGTTTTTCCCATTTCCTTGAGGTCAAGAATTATCTCCTTGAACTGCTTTCTTATAACAGGATCAAGTCCTGACATTGGCTCATCCAGAAGCAATATCTCAGGTTTGTGTAAAAGTGCAAGGGCAAGAGCAACACGTTTTTTCATGCCGGTTGAATATCCTCTTATCAGGCGATCTGCCGCATCTTCAAGTTGAACGGCATATATCACATCACTGACAAGTGTTTTAGCCTCTTTTCTTGGTATCCCATACAGTTTCGCATGGAACATGAGTTCACTTCTTGCCGATTTAGTTTCATGCAGACGTGGGGTTTCAGGAACTACACCTATCATACTGCGTACGCTGATACCTCGTTTTAGGGGAATATCATTGATCGTGACATCACCGGAATTTGCACTTACAAGTGTAGAAAGTATCTTTATTGTGGTACTTTTTCCTGCACCGTTCGGTCCGATGAGACCGTGTATTGAGCCTTTTTTAACATGCAGGTTCAAACCTTTCAGTGCATCCACTTTTCCAAAACGTTTTGTGAGGTTTTCTACATGAATCAAAATATCACCAACGAATAACTATCAATCCTTAATTACACAACCGATTATCATCTTATACCAGCGGTAACATAAATGAACAATCAAAGTGATGCATATCAACTCAAACATGTCTGAAATGTTTATTATTTGTATGAGTGAAAATGGCATAATTGTTAAAAAAAACTCAAAATTGTACAGGATAGTAATAATTTGATGTCCTGTCATAAATGATCCGATCAAGAAAAGATAGATCCAATTCTGGTACAGAAATTCATCATTAAGGAATATTCTTGCTTTAAGCATCGATTTATCCACACGATTCCACATGGAAAATATTTGTATAACAATTACCAATCCAATTAATGCAACAAACAGACCAATTACATCAAATATTGTTAAATACATAATAAATCCTTCATTTTATGTATTAGAAAACTATAATTAATCATGTATATATGTTGCGACGGAATGTCGAGAAAATCTTCGCTGACGCTCAGATTAACTCGAACTATATAATTATAAAATATATACTACAAGAAAATGCTCACTTCGTTCGCATTAACTTGGACTATATAATCTTATAGATTATATACAACAAGAAAACTATAAACAAGTTCATTCCCGATTCATAATCTTTATATTGCAACGTCGTCTTTATAATGCCAATTACCTGTTATAACAATCTGATGTAAAGTGTGATAATATCATGAGAATCGTAATGAAATTCGGTGGCACGTCTATTGCAGACGGGAAAAAGATCCGACATGTTGCAGAACTTTTAAAGAGTTACTATGACAATGGTGATGAAGTAGTTGCAATAACATCAGCCCTCGGTGGCGTAACAGACGGCTTGCTCGACAATTCCATAAATTCATCAAAGAAATGTAAAGTTTCCCAGATAAAGGAATTCATGGCAGACTTGACCAAAAAACACTATGATGCAATCCATGATGCAATTGATGATGAGAATATTATCGATGAGACAATCAAAAAGATCGATATCAGGATCGATGAATTGGAAAAAGCATTAATCGGAATTTGTTATCTTGGTGAACTAACCCCACGCTCGATCGACTACATATCATCCTATGGTGAAAGACTTGCAGTACCCATCATCTGTGGCGCGATCAGATCACTTGGAATTAAATCACAGGCTTTTACAGGCGGCGAGGTCGGAATTGTAACAACTGATGAATACGGTAATGCAAGACCACTTGAAAAAACATACGAACGTGTGGGTGAACAACTCATCCCACTTCTTGAAGACCACATACCTGTTGTGACAGGATTTATTGCAGAGAACGAAGATGGAATAATCACAACACTCGGACGAGGTGGCTCTGATTTTTCAGCATCCATTGTCGGTGCGGCGATCAAAGCGGATGAGATATGGCTGTGGAAAGAAGTTCACGGCATCATGACCACTGATCCAAAGATCGTGCCGAATGCAAAACCTATTCCGCAAATCTCATATATCGAAGCAATGGAACTGTCCTATTTCGGAGCAAAGGTTCTGCACCCTAAATCCATTGAACCGGCGATCAGGCATGGCATACCTGTTCGTGTCAAAAATACATTTGAAGTAGATTTCCCTGGCACGCTTATAGTGGCTGATCAGATGCAGAAGGAAGACGTAGTAAAAGCGGTAACAATCATTCGAAAAGTTGCATTGGTAAACATCTCCGGTGCAGGAATGGTTGGAACTATCGGCACGGCTGCGCGTGTATTTACAACACTTGCAAATGCAGGTGTGAACATTATAATGATAAGTCAGGGTTCATCTGAAGCAAACATGTCCATTGTTGTGGACGAGGCACACCTCACTGCGGCAGTTGAAGCCATCAATTCCGAATTCAATATAGGTATTATACGAGATGTCACCCATGACAAGAATATCTGCGTGGTGGCGGTAGTTGGTGCGGGAATGGCGGGTATTCCGGGCGTCGCAGGCAAGGTGTTTAATGCACTTGGGAATGCAAATATCAATGTAATCATGATAAGCCAGGGTTCTTCACAGCACAATATATCATTTGTAGTAAGTGAAGATGTTGGAAACCAGGCAGTAAAAACGCTGCATGATGTATTTGAACTTGAAAAATGATAATCATAAATTTAGTAGTAAAGAGGCTAAACGTTGACTGGTAAACATTTAACATACGCAGATTCCGGCGTTGACATCAAACAGGAAGAAATTACGATCAAAGCACTTACCAGTCAAATGACATACAAGCGCACCGGACTTGGCGCGCCCCTTACTGACATTGGTCATTACGCAGGCCTTATCGATTTTGGTGAGTATGCACTTGCAATGGCAACCGATGGTGTTGGCTCAAAAGTGCTTATTGCAAATGAGATGAAGCGATGGAATACTGTTGGGATCGACTGTGTCGCAATGAACGTAAACGACCTGCTCGCTGTCGGGATAGAGCCACTGTCATTTGTGGATTATCTTGCACTTGAAAAACATAGCGAAAATTTTGCAGAGCAGATCGGTGAAGGACTTGTAAAAGGTGCCGAGATGTCACGCATGACAATTGTTGGCGGCGAGACTGCAACACTGCCCGAGATCGTGAACGGCTTTGACCTTGCAGGCACATGCCTTGGAATGGTCAAAAAAGACGAAATAATCACGGGAGAGAAAGTCAAACTCGGTGATGTGGTCGTCGGAATTCCATCAAGCGGCGTACACAGTAACGGATATACGCTTGTGAGAAGGATCATCAAGGATTCGAAATATTCATATCACGATCCTTTCCCAAATGACCCATCAACCACGATTGGGGACGAACTATTAATTCCCACCCGCATTTATATGGAAATCCTTGATGTCGTCAAAGAATGCGAAGTACACGGACTTGCACACATAACCGGAAGCGGTCTTTTGAAACTTGCGAGAGTTACCGATCTTGGATTTGACCTCTATGACCCGATCGAACCAAACGATATCTTCAAGTTCCTACAAAGCGAAGGCGGTGTGACTGACCTTGAGATGTATAAGACCTTTAACATGGGAATGGGATTCCTGATAATAATTCCAGAGGCTGATGCACAGAAAGCCGCAAGCATGACAGGCGGCAAAATTGTTGGAAAGATCGTTGAGAGCGGCATAAAGGTTCGCGATCTTGTGATCGAATAAGTGCGACATGAATTTTAATTTTAATTTTAATTTTAATTTTAATTTTAAT
>JAUSPM010000147.1 GCA_030655675.1 Methanosarcinaceae archaeon
GAATAATCACATTTACGCAGCCATCATATTACATCTATACAAATACCAATTTTTGTTAAGTTAAGTTAAGTTAAGTTAAGTTAAGTTAAGTTAAGTTAAGTTAAGTTAAGTTAAGTTACAATTTAGCATAGTAATTGAATTGAAGATTCATTGGGAAGTATCTATATACAACCCTTTGACCTCAAATATTCAATAGCCTCAACCGCGCCATCACCAAAGGATGCTTTTGTCACATGATCTGCGGCATTTTTAGCTTCAGCATCCCCGTTCGCAACAGCAATCCCAAAACCTGCCGATCTGATCATTTCAGCATCGTTCACAGAATCACCAACTGCTACAAAATCAGTAGGAGTTAAACCCATTAATTTTGCGATACTTTTTAGACCTGTACTCTTGTTGATCTTATTGCTCTTGATATGGATCGCATACTTTGTATCTATGATCTCAACTTCAAAATTCTGAGTTTTTAGCAGGTCTCTGGCTTCTTCCATATCAAAGTCCCTGCTAAGAGCTATCTCTGTCTTTCGGTATTCAGGATCAAGTTTTGTCAGGTCATAGTGTTTTGACAGGAAAGTGAATGCTTTTTCACATTCTTCAATATGATTGGATACAATAGGTGGTTTATCATATCCGGTTAGAACTAATCCACCATTCTCAGCGATAACATAACCCTCAAGACCAATTAATTTTGCAGCAGCCATGGCATAACAGGATATGTTGCCGGTTGCCAACACAACCGGAATGTCAAGGGCATGAAGTGCCTCTGCTGCCCGAAGGTTCAAGCGTCGGTCCTTGTGTGTGATCGTACCGTCGATATCCAGAACAATAGCTTTGAACTTCATGCCCGATATATTGCCTCGCAGGGATTAAACAATTGCCCTGCAAGTTAAGTTAAAGTTAAAGTTAAAGTTAAATTCAAATTACTAGTCAACCAACCCGTCTGTTGTGACAGATACTATAGCTTCGCCATCAGGAAGATTTGGTGAGTCCACAAGACGTATGATCCTCTTGTCACCTTTTGATTTCCTGAGATATAGCCTGAACGTGGCTGTGTGCCCAAGTATGTGCCCACCGATTGGTCTTGTCGGGTCACCAAAGAATGCATCGGGTTTTGACATGACCTGGTTCGTTACGACCACTGCTGAATTGTAAAGGTCACCGAACCGCTGAAGCCCATGCAGGTGCTTGTTGAGTTTCTGCTGCCTGTCGGCAAGTGTACCCCTGCCAACATACTCTGCCCTGAAATGTGCTGTTAATGAATCCACGATCATTAATCGCACAGGTTTATCAGTATCCTTGAGTTCATTCGCAAGTTCCATTGCTGAATCAACAAGAAGTATCTGGTGATTTGAATTATATGCACGTGCCACGTGTATATTTTTAAGGAACTCATCATGATCATACTCAATGCCATGTCTTTCCGAAATACCCTGTACCATCTGTTTAATCCTCTCAGGTCTGAATGTGTTTTCCGTATCGATCATTATTACAGAACCGTTCGATCCTCCTTTCTCCCTTGGGAGTTGAACATTCACGGCAAGCTGATGTGCGACCTGGGTTTTTCCTGAACCGAATTCGCCATACATCTCTGTGATCGACTGGCTTTCAATTCCCCCGCCCATCATCTCATCGAACTCAACACATCCGGTTGACAGTTTCCCGACAAGTTTCCTGCGCTCAAGAACCATATCCCCTGTCTCGAACCCGCCAATATCGGCAGCCTGTCGCGCAGCATTGATAATCTTTGCTGCTGTCGATTCCCCTATCTCAGCAGTATTCGCAAGTTCTGCAGGTGATGCGACCGCAACCGCTTCAATGGTATTGAAACCTGCGTCTTTTAACTTCTCTGCCGTTGCCGGACCAACGCCCGGCAGATCCTCTAATAATATTTCAGTCATTTTTATGTAACTCCTTATCGGTGCACATGGTTAGTTTAGGTGCACAATTTATCAAGATAATATGGTCTTGTGAGTATATATATTTGAGGCAAGCGGGGTGAAAGTATTATACGCCTTATATAACGCGCTTGTGCTTACATAAGTATAAAAGAACAGGATTACCAAACACTTATTTTACTTGACCCCTATTTCCAAGCATGTCAAAAGTCGCAGTCGGCGGAACATTTGAATATCTACATGACGGTCACAAAGCCCTTATCAAAAAAGCTTTCGAACTTGCAGATGGAGATGAGGTGTATATAGGGCTTACCTCCAACAAAATGGCACGGCAGCGCACTCGCGATGTGGATGATTTCCAAATACGCAAAAGCAATCTTTTGCAATACATCGAAAACCTTGAGATTCCAAAAAAAAGATACATTGTAGTGGAACTGACAGACCCCTATGGCACAACCCTTGCCGATAATTTCGATTATATCGTGGTATCTCCTGAAACATTTCCGGTCGCACTTAAAATCAATGAATTGCGTGAGCAATCCGGATGCAGTCAGATCGAGATCATCAATGTTGAATACGTGATGGCAGATGATGAGGTGCCTATCTCCTCAACACGGATCGCCTGCGGTGAGATCGATGAACACGGGCATTTGAAAAACAAGAAAGCACCCTTCGGGTGCAAATTTATTGTAGCCACAGCTAATCCATAACTACACCCCAATCAGTTATTTTACCATTGACTTCCACAGTTTTACTTGGAGGTCCTTTCTCATACCACGCAAACTTCATTTTTCCAC
>JAUSPM010000149.1 GCA_030655675.1 Methanosarcinaceae archaeon
ACGAACCAATATTGACATATCTATACAAATACAATTTATGTACTTTAAATCAATCTAAGCATTATCGCAAATTTCCTTCACATTATTGGAACATACTACCTGCGACAGATTGACTTGGTGTGAAAATTGCTAAACAAATACTAAACATTTATATCTAAATTCGTCTAAAATTAAGTCATATGAAAACTATAATACAAACCCACACGGAAGGAAAGTATTTCATAGCCTCAGACTTGATAACAAATGTAGCAGATCAGGGACTTACGGAAGAAGAAGCTCTTGCAAATTTAAAAAAGGGACTTGAAGAACACTATAAAATCCTCATGGAACTCGCCCCGAAAGATCAAAAATTCTCTTTCTTAGACATCGAGGTGGAAAAATATGCCCAGACTTCCGGTCCTCTAAGCGAAGGCTGTTGTTAAAATTCTTACTGATTTTGGGTTTCAAATACATCATCAGACAGGAAGTCATATTCATTTGTGGAATGAAGATCTAAGAATGCTTGTTACAGTTCCAAATCATAAAGAACTGGCTAAGGGAACATTAATAGCAATTATGAAACAAGCAAAAATAGAAAAGGATGTTTTTCTATCAAAATTGAAGTGACTATTAAAGTATGACATATCAGTGCTTTTAAGTTTTTTTTGATCGGTCTTGTAAGACCTCACAATCCTTTTTGATTACCTTACGGAATTCATTAGATGGTTGTCCAATCCCTCAAATCAATCCCCTGAAGATCAATCTGGAAGCAATTGCAGACACCGTAAAAACAACTACCGAAAACGGCAACATCTGCCCGAGATCGTACATCAACTGCGGCTTGTCGCCCCCATATTCGATCGTTCCTGAAAAGCGCGTGAGGATTGCTGTTACCAGCATGAGATATATTCCGATCGAAAGCATGAATAGGTCAGGCGAAATGGACTGACTCAGGTTTTCTGGATTTATCTGTGCAGGTCCCGGAATCATGTTAGGAGGCAGGCGTGAGAGACCCTCTGCCACGTTTTGCAATATTTTTTGGATAACTTCAGAAAGCGCAATGGTCACACCACCGATAAGAGGCGCAAAGATCGCGGCAGTCGAGCGCATTGTGGATGTCATATCATAAAGAGAGCGTTTGATATTCAATTCCACTTCCTGTAACTCCTTTAAGTGGTCAGCCAGTTTAATGATCGCAACACCTGCAGCCTCATGGCTCTTGTGAACACTCTCTGCAAAAAGCAGCATCGTTGTCCGGATCCTATCTGAATATATGTCTTTGAACGCACCAAAATCCTCATCGAATATTGCAGACGTAATGGTTGCCCGCATACTGATAAGATTGGTAGATATCTTTCCAAACGCATCCCCGATAGCCGAACCTTTCATTGTCATTGCAGTATGAGCAAAAGCCTCTTCTGCCGACCTGCCTTCCGAAATGCGCCTTCCAAGTATGAAAAGTGCATCTGCAAATTCATGTTCCATCTTCCTGATGTTGTCACGTATCTTCTTATATGGGGAGTATGCAGCATTCAGGTAAATCGCAATCGCAACAACCATTCCCAGCAAAACAATGAGTGTTGGAGGCAATAGTCCTTCAAGAGTACCCGTCGAAATTATCCCGTGAGGATTTCCCAGATACACCGTAACATAGCCGGAAATCGATATCGCACCACCGATAATCAAAGCCGCGATCAGCGCCACACGTTTTTTCGTCTTTATGTTAACAAGTTCGGGATGAGTGTCGGGAATGGATTGCGGAGTGAATGCAGCCGGACGCTGCATCAGTATGTACTCTGCATACAAAAATGTCAGAAGCGGGAGTGCAATGTCATACACAATGACAAGTGTCAGGATGTTGAACCGCAAACCTACAACTGTTACAGCAGGAAGAAGCGCCACAAGCGCGAGTGGGATTAGAATGAATATCGAATACAGAACATAGGTCGGAGTCTTGAGTTTAGCAGCGAATCCGTCCATGAGAACCTTTGTACCATCAAGCACAATGTCAAGTGCGCGGTTTAGTGTGATTATGCGCTGTGCATCATCGGGCTCGCTTGTGGAACTTTTGATAAGATGTAGCGCCCTTTTGAAATATTCACTGTCCTTACCCCACAGGTTTGCAAAATCCACAACAGCATCATCCATACTACTGTAAACCCTTATCTGAAGGTTCCACATCATTTTCTTGAGGTCCCTTGCAAGCGGGCGAGTTGAGTTCTTTGCAGCAAACAACACCGCTCGCTCCATGTTAGGAACGAGTTTCATTGCCATCACAATATAACTCAAAACCTCCGGAATATCACCAAGAGATTGCACTTTCATCAATTTCGCGTGTATCTTCACATACTCGCTCAGGTACAAAAGCACAATGACAGGGATCGCCACTGTTAGAACAGCAAGCATGACCAATACATTGGATTCAAAGGTTGTTATTTGGAACAACAGCACATCCATAAACAGTGCAATGATAAGTGCACCAAGTGCACCAACGTATGAGAACAAGGCGGTCTCGAACGGTTCCACATCAAAACCTATAAAACTTAAGGCATCCTTGTATTCCTGACTTACCGCTTGCTCGGACTTTTTGGCGAATGCATCGACGTCCCCAACAAGCCATCCGAAATTACGGGATGTGAACTTACAAGCCCTTAAGTACCAATTCCCGGTACCATTATGATCATTATCCAACCTATTTCGCCCCCTCATTTAGATGAAGTTATGTAGCCTGATGAAAAATCGTCAAACCATTCACTCCATCGATTGTAGACATTCTGGTAATCAGGTCCATTAGAATTATTTTTCTCATCGTCCATGAACAGCCAGAACATGTTGTTTGACGTACTCACAACATTGGCTTCCACAAGTGCCGGATTGATTAGCCCTGCCTCAGCCATTTTTCCCTTTATCTTTGCCCGCATCCTGATGTTGCGTGATGCGGCATCGATCGAGATTCCCCACTTACGGGCGACCTTGCCGATCAATTCTGACTGGCCACGGTCTAAAATCTCTGTGGATACAAGTGAATCGATTGATGCATCGAATGATAGGATGTCAGAGAACACTTCAGTGTAATCTGCGCCTTCATCCCAAGTACTATTGACCTCTGAGACCTGAACAACCCTTTTCGTTTTTGTCATACCCCCGCCCAGTCTTGTATTGGAGCATACGACAACGGCGTCCGTGCTTTTGAAAGATGCTGACGGTACGCCAAGGGTGTAAACTATTCGCTCATAAACCGCTTTTGTTGACGCACCGTGTATAGTGCCGATGACAGAGTTTCCAGCGGTTCCGATCTGCATTGCTTCATACAGCACTGCAACTTCAGGTCCCCTCACTTCACCTATCACAAGGGATGAGTTCCCAAGCCTTAGCGCTGCACGCAAGGCAACATCGGGCGCGATCTCAACACCTGATTTAATTATTGCAGATTGTGAGTTCATGCCCTGCACTTTCCAACCGAGTTGCTGGAGGTCACTGATAGGTATCTCGCGCGTGTCCTCGATCGTCAGTATCCTGTACTTTTGCGGGATCTCAAGTAACATGGCGCAAAGCAGTGATGTTTTTCCTGCACCAACATCGCCCGCAACAAGCACGGACGATTGTCCATCCATTAAGAAACTTAAAAGACCCGCAGCCAGTGGTGAGATCGAGCCTGTGTTTATGAGTCTTGGAAGTGTCCACGGGGTGCGTGAGTGTTTACGGAATGCATACGCCAGCCCGTTAGCGCTGAGGGGGTCGCCGATGACAGAAACTCGCACTCCGTACTCCTTTAGTTCCATCTCAAGCACAGGCGTTGCTTCTCCAAACGGGCGACCGCTGATGGCACGAAACCTTGAAACCATGGAATCAAGGTCATCCTGGGAGAGGAATACATTGGTTGCGCATTCATCCCCATCCATTACCACATACACAGGATTGAGGTCGGCAGGGGCGTTGATGTAGACATCTGTCACCCGCTCATCAGAGAGCAGGTCTTCAAGTATCCCCAATCCGGTGGTATATTTTGCCAGCAGGTCGGAATATGTGTTTATCTGGAATGGGGTCAGTGCAATATTGTGCACTTTGGCATCGTCTACGAGCATCTTTTTTCCCATACGCCTGAAGTATTCCCTTGAATTTGAAGGATCAGCGAAGTTAAGATCCGCAGGGCGATGGCGTATCATCTTTTTGCGCACCCTCTCGATGAGTTTCAATTCCAGAGGCTTGAGATTGTATTCGAGAGGCGTTATTACATACAATTTTTCGGGTCTGTCTGTGAGTGCGTATATCGACACCTCCAGACTCCGCCCATCATTGTGCCTGACATCATAGCATTCCAAAAATGTCGTGTTCTCTGGTGGTTCAGTATAAATGCGTGATGTGGAGAATGCAGGTCTAACATGGGATTTGACATATTTGTCATAATCAAATGTGGTTGTGTCAAGGTTATGGTTATGGTTATGGTTATGGTTAAGGTTGAGATTAAGATCAAAGTCTAAGTTCGTAAAACTGCTTTTGAGTCCTGATGCCATATCCCTCATCTCATCAAATATTGTGATGAGAACATCAATACAATTGATACACCCGGGATCATCCGATCGATCGATGGGACGAAGTCCTGTCGTATCGAGCGGCTGCATTAGAGTATGATATGCCTTTATCGGATCCTTTCGCGCGGTTTCGATAATTGAATCGATCAACTCTTTCCTTATGTCCACACACTTCTGCCGCATGGAATGTGTGCAGTCATCTGCGGCGACTTCCACACTGCTGTAAGAATTCAGGTAATCCTGGAATCGCGCAAACGAATAGAGCAATTTGAGGTCACTGCCCTCATAGTCCCTCTCATACAGATGGGAGAGCACGATCCTGTCAACAAGAGGTTCTGCCAGAAGGATCGAAAAAATGTTCCTGCGACATGTCTCATTGTTCAGTGTCGAATCACTGTCACAATCCCTGCAATTTATCAATATTGATTTTTGGTTCTTGGTGTGCTTTGCCTTATAAATGCACAATTTTTCTTCAGTACCATTTCTCTTAAATAAAGACAATGGAAATTTTATTTTATATGCCACTTTTTTTATACCATCCAACAAATTTTTGTGGTACTATTGGTGTTAACTATTAAATCATTCCGATGTTGTTCTGTGATGGGGGCGAGGTTGAAGAAAAAGAATGTATTAGTTAATACTTTGACTGGTCTTTCATTTGATTTCATTATTATTAAAAAGTCAAGGGCACTATTTTTGATTGTTTCTCCCCATGCGTATGATCCAAAAATAATAATTTTATCTGGGTGATAACTGTAGATAATTTTTAGCGCTCGTTTGAATGTGTTCTCTGGAAATCATGATTCTTACTCCATGTTATTTCAGTGTACACTTATGTAAAAATTATTGTTATTTATCAAATTAGCGTCGTTTTTTTCATACATACATAGGTAAAACTAATATTCCCTTAATACATTAATAGTTTAAAAATCAACATAAATTTCACTAACTTAATCCCAGAGAGGTACAAACCATGTTCACGATCAAGAACCATTTACAAATTGAGAATAGCCATCTCACAATTGGCGGTGTGGATTCAGTAGAACTTATTGAACAATACGGTTCACCATTATATGTTACAAACGAAGAGCGCTTGCGTGCAAATTACAGGCGCTACAAGGATGCATTTCCTGATGCTGACCTGTACTATGCAGCAAAGGCAAATGCAAATTTCACGATCCTCAGGATAATGGCAGATGAAGGTGCCGGTGCTGATGTTTTCTCAGACGGCGAACTTTACATGGCATTGCTTGCCGGTATTCCAAAAGAGAAGGTGCTCTTTAACGGTAACTCAAAATCCGACCGTGAACTTTTAATGGCTGTCAAAACAGGTGTCAGGGTGACACTTGATTCACTTGATGAACTAAGGACACTATCCAAGATCGCAAAAGACGAAGGCGCAGTTGTTGACATCTCATTCAGGGTAAATCCTGATGTGTCGCCTGATACACATCCTAAGATATCCACAGGTCTTAAGACTTCCAAGTTTGGTGTGCCGCATGAGGAGGTTGTTCGTGCATACAAGGAAGCGCTTGACCTTCCTGGCGTCAATCCTGTTGGGATCCACTGCCACATAGGTTCGCAGATACTTGACATCACACCGTTTGCAGAAGCAATGACAAAGATGATGGATCTTGTTGAGCAGGTTACACGTCTTGGTGCGAAACTCGAATTTGTTGACGTTGGCTCAGGACTTGGTATTCCTTATGAGAAAGGTATCGAAGTGCCTACCCCACAGGATCTTGCAAACCTGATACTTCCGATATTCAACGAGCGTTGTAAGGCAGAAGGTATCAGTCCTAAACTTGTACTTGAACCCGGGCGCTATATTGCGGGTGATTCAACTGTGCTTCTTACGACTGTCAATACGATGAAGGAAGCAGCAAAGAAATTCGTTGGTGTGGATGCGGGATTCAATCTTATGATCCGGCCTGCGATGTATGATTCATACCAGCATGTCGTTGTTGCGAACAAGGCTGATGCACCTGTGAAGGATATTTACAGCATTGCTGGTCCAATCTGTGAGACTGGCGACATCCTTGCACATGACCGCGAATTGCCAACCATTGAGAAAGGCGATATCATTGCAATTCTTGATGCAGGTGCTTATGGATTCTCCATGAGTTCCCA
>JAUSPM010000153.1 GCA_030655675.1 Methanosarcinaceae archaeon
GGATGAGAGGGTAACAGGTTTAGCTACGGGAACGTGATCCCAAACAAAATACTCGTTATCCCTCTCGACCTACTTAGATAGTAGGTGACAAGATACATTTTTTTGTTGCTCTTGCAATAAGGGGTATATACGAACAAATACTAATAATGAAACTGTCAGAAACCATCAAAACATTTGATACAGATGCAAGTTTAACAATTAAAATTGATATAAAAATCCAATAAAGTTCAACTAATAAATCCAAAAATCATCAATCTGAATCATTTTTTGTATATCCTATCATGATGGTCAAAATCAATGAAATAAACATAACCATCATTTATTTTATATGTTAGAACAAAACTCTTCAATATGTGTACTCTTCTTTTTCCCTTATCGGGATACTTCAATGGCTTAAAATGTTCAGGAAAAACGAGTATTTCAGATATTTTATGTTCAATGGCATTTTTTAGATCTGGGTTTTTTTTACAAGCTTTATTGATCTTCCTTTTACAAATTTCTTCAATAAAGCAATCCATCTTTAATCCTCGAATATATCATCAATGGAATTCACTTTAATAAATTTGCCTTCATCAGCTTTCTTCAATCTATCAATAAATTCTTTTTTCAAAGGAAGGTCATCAACAGGATGCCAGTCAATCCTATCGCAAAATTCCCAGTCCTCATCGCTTAATTCACCTGTTTTAAGGTATTTTTCGAATGTTGCCCTTTTGAAAACTTCTTCTCTGGCAACTTCAGACCAGTTAATCCAAGAAAAATGTCCCAATTCACTTTTTACATGATCGGAAACAGTTAGAACTACATTTACCATCTACAACACACCCTCATTTTTGAGTTCTTCAAATCTTTTCAACTCATTCAGACGTTTCAATATTCCCGCTTTCATCACTTCATTCCAATTTATGTCTGGAAATTCAGCCTTTGTCTTGTTGAATATACTTGGCATTGATACTGTTATTGTAGACATAATGTCACCTTAAGATATATCGGAGTTACAAACATATAAACATTTGTATTCACAGGTATCTGTGCTTACACAGTTATTACATTAACCTAAAACCTCTCCCAAGCAACCCCTTCAGCCCTTCGGATAACATCCTTAAGCGGCACTCCACAAATCTTCGCCACTTTCTTACAATCCTCGAACTCAGCCGAGATATTGAGCAACACGCCGTGTGTATCCTGCGCGATCTTGACAGCGATCTCAAATTCCTGGCCCTCGATTGTTATCTTAACACTGTCCATACGCCGGTCTGCTATCAAACGATGGCGAGTAGGTATCACGCGAACCCCCAGCGAACCGGTCTCAGTGATTATCTTGCGTGCAAGTTTTGATGTGTCATGTGACTTTGCAATAACATGAATAATATGACCTGTTCTGCCTTTTTTCATAGTCGCAGGGGTTATCGTAACATCCCGCGCGCCCATTAAAAGCAGTTCATCGATCAGGTTTCCAAGCACTTCCCCGGTAACATCATCCACATTGGTCTCAAGAACCTCGATGTGATCCTGTATCAGTGCATCGTCCACATCAGCCAAAACCGCGCGCAGAACATTCGGATGCGCCGTGTCCGCATCCCCTGCACCGTAACCTACACGGATTGGGATGGATTGGGGGAATGAATCAACAGGTGTTGAAAAATGAGACAACAGCGCAGCACCCGTGGGGGTTAGCAGTTCGCGCTCTACTGCACCGCCTTTGAACAACATCTTACCGGCGCGCAGTATCTCAAGAGTTGCAGGTGCCGGAACCGGCAATATGCCGTGTGCCGACTCAACAAAACCACTGCCAACACTGATTGGTGTGCAGTATATCTTTTCCCACTTAAGTTCATGGATCGCAGTACATGCACCCACAACATCAGCGATCGCATCGTTCTGCCCGACCTCATGAAAATGGATGTTATCAAGATCCTGCCCATGAACCTTTGATTCCGCATCTGCCATCAGGGAAAAGACTGCAAGTGTGTCAATTTCCACCTTTTCGGGCAGAGATGCAGACTTTATCTCATCTATCAGTTCAAAATAAGTGCGGGAATGTTCTTTCCCAGTATTAACCTTAACCTTAACATTGACATTAGCAGCATCAATCCCGCGTTTTGATACACGATTAACAGAGACTGAAACATCAGCAGCCGATTCCATTGCCTCGCGCACTACGGTTACATCTATCCCAAGGTCGATAAGACTTGCAATTATCATATCTCCCGAAGCGCCAGAAAATGGGTCAAATATCAATGCCTGCATTAAAAATCACTACCAACCAATAAAGTTGAAACCATATAGTTTTTATGCATTGGACGGAATATAAACATCAAATTACATAATTTTATCATTTATACCTACAAGATCAAAAACCAAATTGTTTTTCGGGATGAATTTATGGATGAAATACAGATTAAAGTTGAAAAAGCACATCCGAGCGACTTCGGACGTGGCATAATTCGCCTTGACCCAAGCACACTTTTAAGTCTTCAGTTGTCACCGGGTGACATAGTGGAGATCACTGGCAAGAAAAGAACAGCTGCAAAGGTCTGGAGAGCAGATCGGCAGGACTGGGGGCGTGGCATAATTCGAATTGATGGTTTTATCAGGCAAAATGCCGGAGTAGGTATAGGTGAGCGTGTCACCATCAAAAAAACAGAAGTTATTCCTGCAGAGCGTATACTATTGGCTCCACCCGAAGGTGTAGATGTGGAATTCGGGGAGAACACAAGTGATATTATAAAGCATAATATCCTGAAACGTCCCGTTATCAAAGGCGACGTGATACCAATAGTCAGTTCAATGACCCAGCCAATGACAGGTCCGATGGGAAGCGGGCAGGCAATTCCATTGATCGCTATTGAGACCGATCCCGAAGAAGGCATCCTGATCATAAACGAAAACACAAAGATCGAACTGCGTCAAAAGCCTGTCAGGGGATATGAAAACGCTGCAAGGGGAATCACTTATGAAGATATCGGCGGGCTCGGAGATGAGATCCAGCGTGTTCGTGAGATGATCGAACTGCCACTCAAACATCCGGAGATATTCCGGCGACTTAACATCGAACCTCCAAAAGGTATCATACTATATGGTCCGCCCGGTACAGGAAAGACCCTTATAGCAAAAGCGGTTGCAAGCGAATCTGGTGCAAATTTTATCTACATCGCAGGACCTGAGATCATGGGGAAATATTATGGGGAAAGCGAGGAACGCATCCGTAAACTTTTCGAGGAAGCAACCGAAAATGCTCCTTCCATTATTTTCATTGATGAGATCGACTCCATTGCACCAAAACGTGAAAATGTCACAGGTGAAGTGGAACGAAGGGTCGTTGCCCAACTTCTGACAATGCTTGATGGATTGGTCGAGCGCGGACAAGTAGTAGTTATTGGCGCAACCAACCGTATTGATGCGATCGATCCCGCACTCCGAAGACCAGGCAGGTTTGACCGTGAGATCGAGATCGGGGTTCCGGACAACGCAGATCGACTTGAAATATTACAGATCCATACCAGAGGAATGCCTCTTGGTGAGGAAGTAGATCTTGAATACCTTTCAAACCATACACAGGGTTTTGTAGGCGCCGACCTTCTGTCACTGGCACAGGAAGCAGCCATGCGTTCCCTTCGAAGATTCCTTCCTGATTTCAATCTGGATGAAGATATACCACAGGAAAAACTGGAAGAGATAATCGTATCAGCGGGAGATTTCGAAAGTGCGCTATGGGAGATTGGACCATCTGCCATGCGGGAAGTGCTGGTTGAGATCCCATCTGTCAATTGGACTGATGTGGGCGGACTCGATAATGTCAAGCAGGAGATTATCGAAGCAGTTGAATGGCCTATAAAAAGACCTGAAAAGTTTGTCGAAATGGGAATTAAACCTCCAAAAGGCATTCTACTATTCGGTCCCCCTGGTACCGGAAAAACACTAATAGCACAGGCTGTTGCAAACGAATCTAATGCAAATTTCATTAGTATAAAAGGACCACAGATGCTTTCAAAGTGGGTTGGAGAATCAGAAAAAGCGATTCGTGAAACGTTCAAGAAAGCCAGACAGGTGTCTCCATGTATAATATTCTTTGATGAGATCGATTCAATAGCACCAATGCGAAACGCAATGTCAGAGGACGGAAAGGTATCAGAGCGCGTTGTAAACCAACTCCTGACCGAACTTGACGGACTTGAACCATTAAAAGAGATCGTTGTTATCGCTGCAACCAACCGACCTGACATTTTAGACCCTGCACTTTTGCGATCAGGACGTTTTGATCGGCTGGTACTTGTTGGTCCACCTACCCGCCAGGGAAGGATCAAGATATTCAATATACACACAAAGGGTATTCCACTCGCAGATGATGTCAATATTGAAGTTCTTGCAGACATGACTGAAAGATATGTTGGCGCTGATATTGAATCCGTGTGCAGGGAAGCGGTTATGCTTGCGCTTCGCAAGGACTTTGAAACCAATATCATAACCATGGCACATTTCGAAGAAGCACTCAAAAAAGTGAGACCAACAATATCTGAGAACATGGTTGAGTATTACGAGAAAATGCAAGACCTGTTCAAAGGCGGCTTGCAGAGAAATGTAGAACCAAGTTCTTATATAGGATATAGGTAAAGATACGACTAATAACTATAATTTATGGAGTAATGAATATGTCAAAAGTGTTTGCAAAAAACCTATCCAGCAAGCAAGTTATGGCGACGGATGGGACTGAACTGGGTGTATTGTTTAATATAGTGATGGATGTAAAAACCGGTGATCTGGTTAACTTACTTATAAAACCTGATCTGGCGCTCGATACATCAAAGTATAAAACAGATGCGCAATACATAATCGTGCCATTTGAAGCCGTCCGTGCGATAAAAGATTATATCGTTGTAGACAAAACACTTGCAAGAGGATTATCTGCGGAAGTTATAGAAACGATTGCATAAATAAATTTTTGGTATTTGTTTAGCGGATTTGAAATTGTGTTGTAGCGTTGCGGATTAATGAATTGGAAATAAAAACGATGCTACCACACGCGCGTAGCGCGGCACCGTTCTTCACTACTACCTTGAATACACATCGAAGTTTCAATCGCTGTCAACACATCTGTTTTTGTATGGATTGCTATACATAAAAACTGCGTATTTTGTGAATGCGAACGGATGGTAGGTATGGAACGTGCCGCCTGGCGGCGGTCGCATTGTTTTTAGTTTCAGATAGAATAATCACATTTATGCAGCCATCATACTACATCTATACAAATACCATTATTATTAAAAAAATTTCATTTTATCTCCCTAACCATCATCTTTAACACCAATATGTTATATATCTTGTATAAATGGCACCCAAATCAAATACCAACTCAACAAATAATATAACAAGAAAAGGACTGTCCAAAAAGGAAAGTGAAATAATCACAGACCTATCTGAAAAACATTTCAAGATCATCACGCTTGCAGATATTCAGAGAGAAAGCAGTGCCACATACGGTACTTCAAAGTCGATCGCATCAAAACTTGTAAGGAAAAATTGGCTTACAAGGTTGAAAAGAGGCACTTATCTGATAAACCCTCTTTCTGCAGGTAAAGAACCGGCTTATACTGAACATGAGTTCATAATCGCATCGAGTTTAGTATCTCCCTATTACATTGGATATATGAGTGCACTAAACTATTATGGATTCACTGAGCAGACTCCTTTCACAATTTTTATGGCATCTACGATCCGCAAGGGTGAGATGAAGATACACGGTGTGCCATATCGTGTGATCCAGATGAGTGAAAAGAATTTTTTTGGCACGACGACGATTGCAATTGAAAACACCAAAGTGAATATATCAACGCCTGCCAAAACCATTGCTGACTGTCTTGATAAACCCCAGTATGCAGGCGGGATACTGGAAATTTCCAAAGCATTGGATAGCGCCAAAGATCGAATCGATATGGAGGATGTTCTTGCGGCGCTCATTAAAATGAGATCAGGTGCTGGAATAAAACGGTTTTATTATTTAATTGATCTGTTATCGGTTTCAATAAATATTAAAACACGTAAATTGCTTGAAATAAACATCACCTCCGGTTTTTCAAAACTTGATCCTCTGGCATCTAAAAAAGGGACATTTTCCAGGAAATATCGGTTGATCCTTAATATTCCAGAAAAACAACTGGTTGGCGATGGAGAGACATAAATGATACAATCGACAGAGATTCGTGATTTTTGTAGTGCGAATTCGGTTTGAAATCAATCTCGCCCAATTCTCATAAGCAAATACCCACCCATCGCAAAAAATCCAAAACCTACAGGAATTGCCCTGAAAGCATCAGACCACACAACAAACGAACTCACAGCCAGCAGAATGCCGCATACAAGCAGCCCCGCGCCTAGTATTTTAATATTCAATTTATACTCTACTTGCTCGCGTGCTAACTCATACAAGAATATCCCGACGCACAGCGCAGCCGCAACTGCCCAGGAAATTGTTCGGATCGATGGGGCAAAACCGCCATAGGATAACATTGTCAACTGCTTGAGCACACTTACTGCTAGTGTGCCGTATGTCATGTCAAAATTCAGGTAGAACAGTGAAAATTTGATTCCCCAGCCTGTGCCATATTGATATATTTCCCATGGTACTATCAGACATACGAGCGGAAGCAGTTTTCTTAGTGCAGGGATGTCGTTCTGGGTTATGGGTAATTCTTTCATGATGCCTGATATTCTCTCATATATTATTACTGTTCACTTTTCATTATAACACAACAACAATATATATTTATATCAAATACTATATAGATTATCGAGAAAATCTTCGCTGACGCTCAGATTGATTCGCACTATATATTTATAAAATATATACTATTAAAAATAAGATAAACTGAGGGGTAACAATAGAAACACGTAAAGTTCAGCAGACAGGTGGTTCCACCTATATCATTTCACTGCCAAAACAGTGGGCTGACAAGGTAGGGATTGTGACAGGCTCGCGCGTATCACTTGCACCTCAGCCGGACGGTACGCTTTTAATAGACCCTATACACGGCTCTTCAACACCAAAAAGGAAGACTATTGATGTTAGTGACATTAAAGGGGATGCACTCACACGCGATACAATTGCTGCTTATCTTGCCGGCTATGACATAATCGAACTCACATCGAATCGTTTCTCATCAGGACAAAAGAAGGTCATCAGGGAGATATGCTACAAATTGATTGGACCTGAGATAATCGAAGAGACTGCAAAAAGTGTTGTTATCCAGGACCTTCTGAACCAAAACGAGATCTCCATAAAAAAGAGTGTACGTCGAATGTTCCTGATCGCAAATTCAATGCACAAGGATGCAGTAATCGCATTGAAGAGCAGCGACACAGATCTTGCACTGGATGTCATACAGAGAGATGATGACGTGGACAGGCTGTTCCTGCTAACTGCAAAACAGTTTCGATCGATCCTTCGTGGTGCACGTGTGCCCGACATATCTGAAATATCCATTGACGAATATCATGACCTGCGGATGACAGCAGGCCCGCTTGAACGAATAGCAGACCATGCGCAAAAGATAGCAAAAGTTGCACACTCAATGCAAGATGTAATTCCTGAAGCCGTGATGGAGTTGACTGAAAAAGCAAGTGAAGCGTCACGAAAAATAGTGGCTGATAGTATTGATGCACTGTACAGTTCGAACGCGGTTCTTGCAAATCAGGTAATTGGGAATATCCATGAAATGCATTCGATGATAACTGAATTGAATGAATCACTTCTTACACTCGATTCACGCGAAATGGTAATCGCAATGCGAACAGTAGCAGACAGTATTGACAGGATTGGGGATTACGGCGCAAACATTGCCGAGATAGCCATTAATTCTGCAATGGCAGGTAAATAGTAATCACTATAACAATCACCATATTAATTACCATGAGAAAACTATAACTGAAAAAGATTTAAACTACAAAGTAATCTAGAATAGCAGCAATTATGATCTAAATCTTAATTTAAATATTGACTTTATACTAAATTTAACCTTAACCTTAATTTCACCATGTTATTGGAGGGAATAGATGGGCGTAATAAAATCATTCAAAAAAAATTTCGCAGGACTTTTCAAAAAACTATTCAACAAACAGAATGCACGTATCGGTATATATGGTCCTCCCAATGCTGGAAAAACGACTCTTGCCAATAGGATATTGAGGGATTGGACTGGAGATGCAATGGGCTCAGTTTCACACGTTGCACACGAAACCAGGCGTGCAAGGCGGCGAGAGGGTGTTACCATCAAGACAAACGGTAATTCTATCACTCTGGATATAATTGATACTCCGGGACTTGCCACCAAGATTGATTTTCAGGATTTTATGGCAGCAGGCATGGAAGTGGGCGAAGCTAAACGGAGGGCAAAAGAGGCAACAGAAGGTGTAATCGAAGCTGTGAAATGGCTTGAGAACCTTGATGGTGTGATACTTGTCATGGACGCGACCGAAGACCCATTTACGCAGGTCAATGTCACAGTTATCGGAAACATGGAAGCACGCAATCTTCCGCTGTTGATCGCAGCCAACAAGGTAGATCTGGAAAATTCATCCCCGACAACAATCAGGGATGCATTCCCACAGCATCCAATGGTCGCAATATCGGCACTGGAAGGCAAAAACATCGATACTCTTTATGAAGAGATTGCAAAACGGTTCGGGTGATTGATATGGATGGCATTCAAATGGATCTCATATCAGAAGATATGTTGGCTGGAATGGCTCCTGTGGAAAAGGTCAGGTTCATCATTGATGAGGTCAAAAGCGGAAAGATACTCGTGCTTGAAAAAGGCTTGACACCTGAAGAAGAAGCACATCTGATCGAGATAACGATGTCTCAGATCGAGCCGGATGAATTTTCAGGCATTGAGATGGAAAGTTATCCTTTCAAAATTGACAATTCATTGATCGGAAAACTGTTCAAAAAGAATACGATACGAACAAGACTTACAGTCATAGGACCTGCAAATCAACTAAAAACGCTTAAGAGAGACCGTAACCTGATAAGTGCGCTTGTTTCATCAAAAAAATAGTTGTGTGAATTTTAATGGGAACTACTGAAGATATCGAAAATATCCTATCCCATCCACAATCAATATCATCTTTTGAGATGGGGCGGGATGATGTTAATGTATTGTGCACACGTGGTAAGGTCACAGTTTGGTTTGGACGTCAGGTTCCGGATTATGTGATAGGTCAGGTCTTGATCGGCATTTCCAGTGCAGATGCATTATCAGTGTATGAATTTGATATTGTTTGTCCTTTTGAAGAGATCAGTGATTATGAGAGTCATGGATATGTACTTGTATCCTATGCTAAAACAGACAATGGATACAGGACAACATTCAATGTTCCGTTTAGCAGCAAGATAGCGCTTTTCCATCTTTCAGAAGTGATCAGCAAAGAGCTTAAGAACAAAAACGTTAAAATAGATATATACTGGACTGGTAATGATGCTGACATTGTATTGTTATATGATGAACTTAGCAATATTGATGGATGGAAACTTAAACAGATCAAATATAAGATGAAAGATGAAGGCAAAGACAAGTAGAATCGCTAAAAGAGGCAAATAATAAATGAGAGAATTACCTAAAACCGATTGTAATAATCTATTATCATCAATGGAACTTATGTCAAAACACATCCACGGCGTAGCCAATGAGATTGAAGTGGATAATATCAAGAAGATGCTTGCCGACATATTGAATGCAAACTGTATCTTTGTGATGGGTGCCGGACGTTCCGGTCTGGTTGCAAAGGCGTTTGCGATGAGGCTTATGCATCTTGGATTTAGCGTTTACGTGGTGGGAGAATCTACCACACCATCTGTTAAAACGAATGATGTCGTGGTCGCAATATCGGGTTCAGGCGAGACGCGTTCAATGGCCGACCTTGGAAAGATCGCAAAGGAGATCGGGTCAAAACTGATAACCGTAACATCTAACAGAGATTCAACACTTGGGAAGTTGGCAGATACCGTTGCTTTGATACCGGGCAGGACAAAGGAAGATGCCGGAGGGTATCTTGAGAGGCACATGCGTGGTGAGTATTCACATCTGACACCTCTCGGAACATCATTTGAGATCACAGCCCTCGTGTTTTTGGATGCTGTTATTGCTGAATTGATATCAATCACAGGCGCATCCGAGGACGACCTTAAGTCCAGGCATACAATTTTGGAATAAGGAAAGGTGAAGTATCATGGCTGATACGAAATTTGCACAAAGGGTTCTGGATATAGACATATCCGGCATTCGAAAGATATTCGAAGCCGCAGGCTCGGATGCAATAAATCTCGGACTCGGTCAACCTGATTTTGATACACCGTCTCACATACGCCAGGCAGCTATTGATGCTATAAACGAAGGGTTCACAGGCTACACATTCGGTTCAGGGATTGTGGAACTTCGAGAGGCACTGAGCCATAAGTTCAAGGAGGAGAATGGTTTTGATGTTTCGCCTGATGAGGTTATAGTTACATCAGGTGCATCCGAGGCGCTTGAGATCGCAATCGCTGCACTTGTCAATCCTGGTGATGAGGTGCTGATTGCAAACCCAGGTTTTGTATCCTATAATGCATTGACCAAGATGATGGGCGGTCGTGTTGTCAGTGTACCGCTTGGCGAGGATCTGACAATGCGCCCGGAGGATGTGATGGAGCGGATAACTCCAAAAACCAAGGTGCTCATTGTTAACTCCCCCTCCAATCCCACAGGTGGGGTACAGACAAGGGATGATATGAAAGCATTTGCGGATATTGCGGATGACCACAATATCACGATCATTTCAGATGAGGTGTATGAACATTTCATTTATGAGGGTGAGCACGTAAGTCCTGCACAGTATTCAGACAATGTTATTACGGTAAATGCGACTTCAAAAACATATTCAATGACAGGCTGGCGGCTTGGGTATGTCGCTGCAAAGCGTGAGTATACGGAACAGATGTTAAAAGTGCATCAGTATGTTCAGGCATGTGCTAATTCGATCGCACAAAAAGCTGCACTTGCAGCCATCACAGGACCGATGGAACCGGTAATCGCTATGCGTGATGAATTCAAAAAACGGCGAGATGTTCTGGTTGATGGTCTGAACGGGATGGGTTTGAAATGTGCTCTTCCAAAAGGTGCGTTCTATGCATTCCCTGAAGTTTCGGATTCGGCAGAAGTTGCTACAAAATTTATTTCTAACGGGGTTGTTGTTGTTCCGGGCACGGCATTTGGGGATAGGGGTGATGGTTACATACGAATTTCGTATGCAGCATCGATGGCTGATATAGAACGGGCACTTGGTATAATGGAACGTGTTTTGTAAAAAAAGGTATAAGGGTTAGTATTTAACCCGCGGTATATGAAATTATACATCCCAACTATCTGAATCGAACTCCATCGATGATTCTTCGGGTTCATCCGGCTGTAATTTCTTCTTTTCATCGATCATATCAAGCAGTTTGTTGACCACGAGGTCAATACCTTCACCTGTTGCGGTTGACATTTTCATGTCAACAAAATCGAGTTCTTTGAACGCCGGCAAGTCGGATTTATTTGCAACAACAATGATCGGCAGGTCAAATTGTTCCCTTACCTCATCAAGCATGCGTTTTTGATCAGATATCTCATAACCGCATGTCTCACTAGCATCAAGAATGAAAAGTACAACAGCATCGAGATATTTCAGTGCAGTGATCGCCTGCAGTTCGATATCGTTCCGGTCTGCCATTGGTCTGTCAAGCAGACCAGGGGTGTCAAGTACCTGATACCTGTCATATTTTCTTAAAAAATGACCTATTGTAACTCCTTTTGTTGTGAAAGGATAGGGTGCGATTTCCGGGTTTGCGCCTGTTATTGCAGAAACAAAACTGGATTTTCCAACATTGGGATATCCTGCGACCACAATAGTAGGTTCATCGTCGACCGATGGCAGTTTTCGCAAGATATTCCTTGCATCATTTAACATTATCAGGTTCTTGCTGATGGATTTTATGATGGAAGCCATTCTTCCGAATGCTTCTTTTCGAAGACCCATTGGGTCACGATCTTTTCGCATTTTTCCAACATAGTCTCTTGAGATATCATGGATCTTACCACTTGCCCAGTCAACGGAGCCAAGTGACATTCTCATGTTGTCAACGCCAACAAGTATGTCTGTGAGTTCATAGTAAAATCGAGGCAGATCATCAAAATTTGGGAAACGCCTGACAATGTTTGCCAGGTTATCGGATAGAACGTTTGCAGCTGTCAATAGCATTGACTCCTCTGCTTTACGACCACTGGTCCTGCCAGTGATCTGCTTGCCGGACCTTGCCCTTGAAGCACGTTTAAATGCTTTGTCGATCAGTTCATCCGATGTGGGAACTGTGTGTATCTTCTCAAATATCATGTTTCCTTGTATTTAGTAATATTATATAGTTTGAGTAAATCTATCGTAAGGGTGGATTAACTCACCCCGCTTATCAGGCTCAAACTCGTGGAAGATATATATCTCTGTTCCTTAAATACAAAAATATATTAAAAGGAAATCATCTCCATAATTATCATCCATGTTAAATTCACAATATGTATATATACAACCTTTGAGTAAATATTATCATCAAAAAATGGTGATTTATAAATGGAACTTACTTCGATTCAAAAGGATATTTTAATTGCTCTTATTAATCTGCAAAGACAAAAAGACCGCGCAGTGAAAGGTGAAGAGATTGCAAATCTTATAAATCGCAATCCTGGTACAGTCCGTAACCAGATGCAATCTCTTAAGGTACTTGGTCTGGTTGAGGGTGTACCGGGTCCAAAAGGTGGATATAAGGCAACAGGCGGTGCATATGATGCACTGCATGTAAGTGAAATGGAAAATGAGGCTGTTGTTCCTATATATAAGAATGATAAATTAGTCAAGGATACGACAGCAGCAGAGATTAGTTTTACAACTATGAGGCACCCAGAACTTTGCAACAGCATGGTGCGCATACTTGGCAATATCAAGGATTTTGTTCAGGGAGACATGGTCCAGATAGGTCCGACCCCTGTGAACCATTTGATCGTTCGTGGAGAAGTTATTGGTCGTGACGATAGCCAGAATTCATTACTTTTCTCAATAACAGAGATGGTTTCCCTTCCCAAAAAATCTGTTAAGCATTATGTCAAAAAGGTCACCACATATGTCAATGTCAATGCAAATATTCAGGAAGCTGCCAGAGTTCTTGTGAGGAACAATATACACGGGGCACCTGTTGAAGAAAAGGGAGAGATCGTTGGAGTTGTTACGTTCACAGATATCGGTGGCGCTCTTGCAAATGGCAGAACAACATTGAAGGCCAGGGACATAATGACAAAAGATCTTATATCAGTGGATGGCGATGCTCCTTTGTATGAGGCTGTGAAAAAATTTAACGAACACAAGATTGGACGCTTGGTCGTTATGATTGACGGTGTACCAAAAGGTATTTTATCAAAAACAGATGTCTTGAATGAGTTGGCTGTCTATTAAATTTATTTTTATATTTTATACTTTAAGACCACTCATTCTCTACGCTTTTTCATTTCTGAAGCAATATCTTCAAGTTTCACATCATTTGCCGCAAGCATCACAAGCAGATGGAACAGCAGGTCTGAAGATTCATAAATGATCTCATCATGGTCTTTGTTCTTTGCTGCAAGTATGACCTCA
>JAUSPM010000161.1 GCA_030655675.1 Methanosarcinaceae archaeon
GAAGGATATATCCTGAACTTGTATGTTCTGATCATGTACTCTAAGCCACCTGTTTTTTGTCAGATAATAATAGGATTTATTACTACATATACTAGAGCCAAGCGGGGTGAAAGTAATATTTAAGATCCATCGTATCGAGTAATCCAACAGCCTTTTGGTGTCGGTATTACAATTTGTGCGGGGTCTTACTAGCGCCCCTGCGCCCCAATGGGATAATCCGGTTCATAAAGATTATCTTTTAAGTCCGGTTATTTATGGATTGCGGTTGTGAAATTACTATTTTTTAGTCATATCTAATCACATCAAAACAGCATTACTGATATCGATATACGCATGTTGTCTAGTACACTCGATAAAAAGTATAACATTTCATCGAGTATAGTCGAAATGTATAATAACATGTAGCACCATATTACGCCTTATGGAACCGGTCGGATATCTCAAGGAAGTGAATGAATGGTGGATGAGCGGTAGCGTTGACCCTATATTCCTGCAGGAATACCAACGGGATGAATTACAGCAACTAATAGAACTGCTTGACCGGGAACGTATTACTGCGGTCATCGGTCCAAGAAGGGTGGGAAAGACCACCCTCATGTATCAGTTGATAGATCACCTGTTACGATCCGGCATAAAAAAAGAGCATGTCCTGTTCATATCAATGGATGACCCATTGGTTAAAATGATGGATGATCCGCTCAAGACCATAATTGATGAATATCTGGAAAAAGTGATCAAGAAACCGATACGTGAAGTTGAACAATTATATGTATTCATTGACGAGATACATTTCCTTCCAGACTGGACATTGTGGCTTAAGAGATATTATGACCTCAAATACAACATCAAATTCATAGTCACCAGTTCAAGTGCAACACATCTTTTGAAACATTCAAAAGAATCCCTTGTTGGCAGGATAACCGAACTAAAGGTCATGCCGCTTAATTTCAGGGATTTTGTTAAATTCAAAGGACGAAGCGATCTTCTTGAACCTTATTCCAAAAAAGACATCTTTAACCTTGATGTAAAAGATACGATCTTCGAATTGACAAAATTCGAGAATGAACTGGTATTGTATTTCAATGAATACATACTCAGTGGCGGTTATCCCGAATATCATTCTGCAAATGACATACGCACATGGCAGAATCTTCTTGTCAGTGACGTAGTCGAAAAAACGATATACCGTGACATTGCCACACTCTATAAAGTAAAAACCCCCCAATATCTTGAAAATATACTCACTTATATTGCTCAAAACAATTGTCAGACCACATCGCACAATGGAATTGCACAGGCACTTTCCATAAGCACTGATACAGTAATAAACATGGTCTATTACCTTGAATCCACCTATTTCATTGGAAGCCTGTCCCTTTTCTCAAAAAATGTGAAAAAGCGAATACGCTCAAATCGTAAACTCTTTGTAATCGATTCGGGACTATGTAATGCCTTGCTCAAAACCCGCAGTATAAAAGACGAAAATATTGGATTACTGGTGGAATCTGTAGTAAATTCTAACTTGCTTGCTTTAAAAGAATCCAGCCAATCCATAGATTTAAGGGATATTTCCTATTTTACTGACAAGCAAAAACATGAAGTTGACATTGTGCTGGACATCGGTGGAAAAGTAGTGCCTCTAGAAGTGAAATACCAGAACAATATTTATAATCACGATTTCAAGAATCTCCATTATTTCATGGATGCACAGGATCTGGGTTTTGGAGTTATTGTTA
Source organism: Methanosarcinaceae archaeon (assembly GCA_030655675.1). Classification (GTDB taxonomy): domain Archaea; phylum Halobacteriota; class Methanosarcinia; order Methanosarcinales; family Methanosarcinaceae; genus Methanovorans. The sequence goes on from JAUSPM010000161.1 coordinate 1,737, forward strand.
CCAAAAACCTGTTTGAGATGAAGAAGGATATTTTATGTATTCCTGTATGGATGTTTTTGTTGATATTTACAGATCAAGTCTCATACAATCTCGATTAACGATCCACCCGGGCGGCGTAAATCCAGAGATCATCACATATACGCCACCGCCACATGTCGTTCGTTTTTGTGGCACATGTCGTGCCGTGGACATTATTCCCTCAAAAGAAAGTAAGAAATCGTTATATTTAAATGTGTGAGACATTGTACTGTAAGTATAATTCTTAAGAGAATATGTGTGATAGAAAAGGTGCAATAAATGAAACCAACATTTGAAGAGATTTGGGGTAGAATTAGAGAACATTCTGGAGAAATCTTTAAACAAATCAGAGGTGGAGAATTCACTTATGAATTTAGAGGGGGTACATTGTTCTTAGTAGGACAAAATATAATATCGCTCAGAGTGATTTTAAAGAAGCCTGTAATCTAGTTCCATTGAAAAACACTGTAGCAGTTCAACATTTAAGGGGTCCTTCTTATATATATGCAATATTAATGGACAAAAGAATTAAAAAAGATGATTGGTAGAACTCGCCGTCCTATAGCAAACATGTATGGGTCTTAGCATTACAGGCGGTATTTTCATGCACTTTTTAATCAGTATTATTGGACTGCGCCGCCTGTCGGCGGTTATGTCGTTTTTGGTTTCAGCTCGTAAAATCCCATCCCATCCACGCCGTAATCTTACCCCATCCATACAACCAAAAAAAAGCCAGACAATCTTTTGAGGTAATATGTATGACTAATATGACCAATGTGACTACCATGAAAATCCCACCGGATGTTCTTGAGTTTGCAAAATATGTCCAACAGCAGGCAGCGATCCCGTACTTGAATTATGTGACCGAGAAGACAAATGTCCTTGCATACCAGATGAACACGAACATTGTGCTTTCCCACACTCTTCTAACACATTCAAATGATGCCATAAAGACCGTCGTAGCACATGAAATTGCACACAGGTCCGTTATGCCTGCAACCAGGCTTGAACAGAATACCCATTCTGCAATTGCCAAACTGGAAGGTATCCCGCAAAACAAGGCACATGTTTTTTTGAACATTGTTTACGATCTGATCATTGATCGCCACAACCTGTGGCAGGAATGGAGTGACACGTACATAGCAGGCTTAAAAGAAGCCCGGGCATATTCGTATATCAGCACCCACATCGATGAAAGTACTGTGTTCAACAACATCTGTCTCTCCATCCAGAACGAGTATGATATGGTTCAATTTACCCTGAACAATGTAGAGCAGAATATCTTCGATCTATTATACACCGACACCCGCCCATTCACGAAACGACTTCAGGAACTCGCCAGAATTTTCAAAAATATATTTTCGAACAGTTCATCCACAGAGTGCTCTGGTGGACAACCTCAACTATCATGTGGTAACGGTAACGGTAACGGTAAAGGTAACGGTAGCGATAACGATAACCGAAATACGGGTGATCTGCCTTTCGATGATAAGATCTCAGCAAGTGATGCGGAAAAGATCGCTGCCAAATTATCCCAGATATTCGATGATGTACACCCCGGACGATTGAACAAATTAGATCTAAAAATACAGAGCGAATTCAGGCGACGCAGGGCGTTAAAGATCGCACTTCCTCTGCTCCATTCAACAAATGTATCAAAAGATTCACGCCAACATGC
>JAUSPM010000163.1 GCA_030655675.1 Methanosarcinaceae archaeon
AGTACAGTTCTTTTTAATGATCTGTTAGTTTATTAGTGCGAATGGAATGTGCCGCCTGCGGAGGTTGTTATACTAAACAATATCTACTTTTTGTGACTTTCTGCCACAGAGGGCACAGAGAGCACAGAGAACGTGGCAACAATCCCTCTGTGTACTCTGTGCGCTCTGTGGCTGTCAGATATAGTTCTAAATTATACTTGCGGAGTAGTATCTCTTCAAATATACAATCGCATTGCTTGAATCAATAAACATGATGAACCGGATTTTTATCAGTACCACAAAAGGACGAATACATATTTATATGAATCATAGTAACAAATTTATAACAATATGAAATATGGAATTCTCTGCAAAGGTGATTAATGATGAAGATGAAAGCTGTGTATAAAGATCATGTATTAAAACCACTTAATGACATATCTCATATGCATTTGGACAATGGGGCGGAAGTTGAGATCGATATAAAGCAATCCCCGACTGACCGGATTACCGGACTTTTGAAACATGTGGATCTAACGTCCCTTGAACTTCAACACAAGGCTAAGGATATGTGGGTGAAAGGGCTTGTATCTGATAGACACTAATATATTTCTCGAAAAGAATCGTTAAAATTTAATGATTAAGGAGTCTGGTGTTAATGATTGCTCAGGAACAAATTAAATCAGTCGTTCAGGCTATAGTTGAAGGTTACAAACCCATAAAGATAATCTTGTTTGGATCATACGCATACGGACATCCAACGAAAGACAGCGATTTAGATCTATTAATTATAAAAGATGGTGATGCCACTGGAATACAGAGAAACCGCCGTGTTCGAAGCATTCTCAAGGACTTTTCAATACCAATAGACGTTATAGTAAAAAGCAGTCAAGAATTTGATACGTTGAAAGATGTTATTGGCACAGTGATATATCCTGCAAATAAATATGGAAAAGTGATCTATGAACAAAAATAAGTATTTCCCCAACATTGAGTGGGTTGTATCCAAAAACACTAAAGATTAATGAATGTTTTGAAACCGCAGAGCACGCGGAGGGCGCAGAGAAAAATACAACTCTCTGCGATCTCAGCGGCCTCTGCGGTTATTTTTTTCATGAATAATTACCATACAATTCAATTGTTATAAAATATCTCATATATTTGTTAAAATTAGTAGTATTGCCCACTCGATGTTAAAGAGAACCATAAAATACGGTTAAGCACATGTCCTAATACTTTTACCCCGCTTGGCTCGAGGTTATATAACTAATGATGCTTCTCTATATTGAGACAACATTGTTTTATATGTGTAATACAAATTTATAATAGTACATTTGTTACAAAAATAAGTTTATTTGTATGGCAAAAGACATTTATATCTTTGTCATTTTGTAATATTGCGAATTTAATAGGTGATTAAATGGTATCAGAATGTAACGTATGCAGAACACATCTTGGTGAAGAACACCCCCAAATGAATGGGATGTGTATTGATTGCCTGGCTGATAAATGGGGAGATATAGTTGAAAAATCTCCAATGGTTAGTCCGCACACATTGTATAAAGAAAACCAATGATTTTTTTGAGAGATTAATTTGAGGGAAATATTTTTTGACGAGAACAACGTTAAAACGGGTTTGTGTCAAGCGTATTCTAAATTAGTTCAAGAAGGTTTTGATTCATACACCATATTGGGAATTGGTGATGGTGGCAAACATATTGTGGCTGGATTAATTGATTGTGGTTTTTCTGGAAATACATTATTATGTCCGTTCGAAAATGGAGAACCTATTGTACTTGACGGATTCGAAATTTTAAATAAGAAAATACTTGTTTGTGAAGACACAACAATAACAGGAAAATCTTTCTTGAGGGTATATGCCCAATTAAGAGAGCTCGGTGCAGATGACGTGAAATTTTTATCATTTTTAATGCGCAGGGGTTCATCTATTGTTCCAAACATTTTTATTTTTGAGACTGAGGAAGACACCAAGGTGTATTTCCCGTGGAGTGATTATCCAATTCGCACGTATTCAAAAGGGATAATTCGCAAAATCATATCTGATGACATTGAAAAGCACTTTATTTGTGGTGATTCACGCATTGATAAAACACTACTATCTGATTTTTATAATAATCATCGCAACAAAGGAGCTAAAGTTTATCTTGTAGAAGATAAAAGTGAGATTTGTGCAATTATTCAATTTAACGAAATAAAATATGGTCCTTATAATGGTTTATTTTTAGATATAATTGCGACTGCACAAGAAAAACACGGAAACAAATATGGCAGTACACTGTTAAAATTAATTCTTCTATATATGTTCTATCATGAATTTGATTTCATATATGGCTACGCGTTCGATGATGATCAACTTCTTAAAATGTATAATGCCATCGGGTTTGAAGTGGTTGGCTCGGTTCCAGATCCTATTTATGGCACACTTCACAAATTGGTAACAGTCAACGAGGCAAAAGTGAAAAAAGAGATTGTGATTACTACGATCAGATCTCACATTTAGTACAATTAACAACACGTTTTGATCACATGAGAGCATTAAACTATAGGATTCTTCTCAGAAAAGAGCCGGAGGGCGGTTACACAGTATTAGTCCCATCACTTCCTGGATGTATCACATACGGCGATACGATAGAAGAAGCAATAAAGATGGCAAAGGAAGCCATTGAGTTGTACATAGAGAGTTTGAGAGAGCATGGCGATGAGATTCCCACAAAGAGAGGAATGTTAGAATGCACTCTTGCGGTGGAAGCATATGCCTAAACTTCCTACATTTTCCTCTCAAAAAGTCATCAAGATACTTTAGAAAAACGGATTTGTTTTAGATCGGATTAAATATCAAAATTCGGTTATTTCAACGAATATACCGGATGCAAATGGCACTACAAATATATGGAATTGGTGGATTTTTATTTTTTTAAGACACGGATTTACATCGATTAACACTGATTATGACCTTATGTCGTTCTTTTGATAATGATCTATATTATTGCAACTTTAAATCTGCATAAATCTGCGAAATCTGCGTCTTGAAATTATTATTTTTCAGACACGGATTAACACCGATTAACACTGATTTCATCTAAAATCTGTGTCTTAAAAATAACTGGAAAATGGGGCTGTGCCACTTGAGCACCTGTTCGAATACTTTCACCCCGCTTGGCTCTAGGTTATATAACTACGGATGCTTCTATAATCAAATGACTGAGCAGCATCACACACTCACCGAGCGCATGCGTATCCTTGCACAAGGCACCAAATACGACAGTTGCAACCAGAGTGCAGTGTGTCACGCTTTTGGACCGGATGGAAGGTGTATCCAGCTCTACAAGACATTGCTCACCAATTCATGTGCCGGAGAGTGTGCATATTGTCCAAACCGCAGGGGACGTGACACGGTGCGCGCAACTCTGACGCCGGAGGAGATCGTAAAAATAACATGGTCGTTCTATCGCAAGAACGCTGTTGAGGGACTATTCCTATCATCAGGCATCATCGGTGATGCAGAAAACACAGCCGAGAAGCAGCTTGAAGTGGCACAACTGTTGCGCAGCCAGGGGTTTACGGGATATATTCACACACGGGTCATGCCAGGAACTCCGAAACATCTTCTTGAACAGATCGCAGAATACTCCAACAAGTTCGGGGTAAATGCCGAAACCACGAGTTCTGTCAACTATTCCGAGATATGCCCGAATTTCGATTATAATAATGACATCCTGACCCGCCTGAAATGGACACGCGAACTTATCGAAAAACAAAGGCGCAAGGTCGGATATGGCGGTCGCATTGTAGGTGCGAATGACACGCAGTTCGTCGTAGGTGCGGTCAACGAGCCTGACAAAGAAATTATCAGTACCGTGCACAAGTTCATGGACAGGTATGCACTTCGCCGTCCCTACTTCATGAGTTTTGACCCCGTGCCGGATACTCCGCTGCAAAATGGTATAGCTTCACCGAAATGGCGCGAGAACCGATTGTATCAGGCATCGTTCCTGATGAAGGATTATGGCATGAAGGCATCTGATTTTGATGTGATATTCAATGATGACGGTTTTCTTGCAGATGACGATCCAAAGATGCGTCTTGCGTATGCCCATCCCGACTATTTCCCGATGAACATAAACACGGCAGAGCGTAATGAGTTGCTCATGGTCCCCGGGATCGGTCCTATCAGCGCGAACCGTATCATGCAGGCACGCCCGATCGTATCGGAACAGGAACTCGCGCGCATGGGTGTCGTAATCTCACGCGCCCGCCCGTTCATTGAGATCAACGGCAGCAAGCAGACCAACCTGTATTCATTTCAAGCATTGGAGGCGGGTTCATGATAATAGCATTCAAAACAAATGTGGACGGCGTACTTCTTGCATGTTCCTCATTAAAAGAGTATCCCGATGCCGAACTAATGTTTGCAAAAGACAAACGCGAACTGGAACAAAAACTCACCTTTTTTGAAACCGAGGATGAGGTTGTGCGGCTTGGATTCACTCCAGTAGGAGGCACGGAAAAATTAGTTCTGGAAATACTTGGCAAACGCCCTGCAAGAATGTCCCGCACCGACACAAACCCTGTGCAGTATATCGATCTTGTATTGCGGCACAGCAAGGCGGATCCGGCTGAACTGGTGCGGCTGATCGTATCCTGTAATGGCAGTGCCGAACATCTTTACACAGGAAAGGCAAAACTCGCACGCAGGTATTACAATTACATGCGCGACGTTACCCGCGCGTGGCAGAGGATGTGCATGTTTGCACGTCCCGATATTATCAACGGTGTCCTCACGGTTGACATTGAATCCCCTCACGATGTCGCCGACATTTTTTGCAGGTGGCTTGCCAAAAAGAATCCCGATGTGCCTGTAGCGGTTATATTCGGAAATTCCGCGTGGGTTGGTAATGGGGAATTGGTAGGTCTTGACCATTTTATAAAGACTACGGCAGCGTTTGTAAAAAGCCTGCGTACATCGTCTTCATCAAATGACGATGAGGTCGACAAATTGTGGGATGTATTCTATAATTCCCAGATGATCGAGACCAGACGAAACCGCAAGCTTGCGAGTAAGATGCAACCAAAGAGTTCTGCCGGCATGAGCAAGATGGCTAAAGCGGACAGGTACAAGGTCGAGCGCGGGATCTCAAATTGCACGCTGGAGATGTTTACTAAGGACAGACATGAGGCAAGTGTATGAAAAGTTTGCAGGATATTCCGCGCATCGGGGATAAGATGGCACAACGTTTCAGAGAACATTTCGGGAGCGAGGAGGCAGCACTTGATGCAATACTTGGTGGTGACATTGCAGGCATATCCGAAGTTGAAGGGATAGGCCAGAGATATGCGATATCCCTTGTACACGAGGTACGCGCACAGGTGGAAGGCGTTTCGATCTCTGATTTCCTGAAAACAAAAGAATCTGTGGATATCTATGAGCGGCTGCTCGACATCATAAAACAGTTCGCACACACGCGGTATGCAAAAGATAAACTTCATATATATTTCCCGTACCCTGCATCCAAAAAAGATAAGATCGTATCCGTGCGCGAGTCAGTATCATATTATATAGACACTGCAAAGTTGCTCAGGAACAACAGCGACACATCAAATTTCCCTGATCTGCTTTCGGGTATTCGTCCATTGAATCTCAAATACAATCCACCTCAAATACGCGAGCGTGCGATCATCACTGCTAATCATGAGGAGTTCGAATATGCGCGCCAGAGGTTTGGCAGTGCCATTGCTGTGCAGATGGTAAGAACACCTTCCGAGTTTGTGGATGTGGCGCGGGGTTATTCTCATGTCATCGCATCAGGTGACGCTTTCCTTGGATTTGACTTTCCTGAGGATGTTGAACCTGAATATGTATCGGACCTGCAAAGAATGGAGGACTGGCAGGTAGTTCCTGAACAGGTTATCGGTTTTTTTGCAAAGAACCTCGCAACAATTCAATGTTCGATAGAGGTTATAAAAGCGATACGAAAAACCAGTACCATATTTTTTGAACAGGTAAATGAGAAAGATCTTGATGAACTTGGCCAAACCCTTTCGATGATCGATGAAAGCGGGGATGTGAAAGCCGGAAACGATCCGGATATTGACATGCAGAACTCGATCATTGAGAACATGGATACCTGTATTTCCGATGCTGTGCGTGATGCTAATACAAGGTTGGATAAGTGTTTAACCGAAAGCAAATTGACTATCAGTGGACAGGATATGTTAAAGGTGATGAGCGGGGCTGTGGAACTGAAAGAGATGCTTGAGAAGGAAGTGTCCAGATCATATCACACTGTCGTCAAGGAAGCAAAAGAGCGAATTTCAAACGAACTCAAGCTTGGAAAAAAAGAGATGCTGATAGCAGAGTCATTTTTCCCTGATGAGATAATACATCCTATTGAAGTTGACCGCGATCATGTGAATGCACTAAAACAGCATGTGACGCATAGTATACAGAAAAAGAAGATCGAGCATAAACGGAACATTTCAAAGACCCTGTACGGATACCGCGATATTGTGCATGAGATGGTTCGCAGTGTGCTGGATTTTGATGTAGGATTCGCGATAGGATGTTTTGCGCATGAGTACGATCTCGTGATGCCGGAGTTGATCGATAAGACAGGGGTAGGATTTGCGAAAGGTGAAAACCTGTTCTTGAGATCGCGGCATGGTGTGGTTACCCCGATAGACTATTCGCTCGGAGATACAATTCACAGTCCGCAGGACAAAAGCAGGGTTGTGCTGCTCAGTGGTGTGAATTCGGGAGGCAAGACCTCAATGCTCGAACTCATTGCACAATGTGTAATACTTGCACACATGGGATTCCCAACCCCAGCGAAGTCGCTCGAGATCGGGATGACGGACGGACTTTACTATTTCGCAAAATCAAAAGGAACACTGGACGCAGGTGCCTTCGAGACCACTCTCATGGATTTTTCAGTTGTTGCGGATGATTCCAGCAAGGTGGTTCTGGTCGATGAAATGGAATCCATTACCGAACCCGGCGCGTCCGCCAAGATCATTGCAGGCATACTTGAGGTTCTGTCAGAGAATAAGGGCAGCCTGGCTGTGTTCGTGTCACACCTGCCGGAGTTGATATTGGAAAATACGGAGTGCAGTGTTCGGGTGGATGGAATCGAAGCAAGCGGGCTTGATGCCGACCTCAACCTTATCGTGGAGCGAACCCCGCGCTACAATTATATTGCAAAAAGCACGCCAGAATTGATAGTTGAGCGGCTTTCAAGAAAAACAACTGGAGCCGAGCAGGCGTTTTATGAGAGATTGAGGGCGAAGTTTTAGTTGTGATATCTAGTATCGAGTCAACCATATAATGTCGCTAGATATAAAGTATTCAGATAGATGGGCCTTGGGGCAAAATTACCGCAGCATAGCGATTAGTTTTTACGATAAAAATGAAAATAAACGCCACAGCATACAGATTCAATAAATAATATTGTCCCAAAGCCAGATAGATGGAAACAATGTAATAGATGGAAGGTGGCATGACATCTGCTAAATACGGCGCAACCACCCGCGCGTGAGCGCGGCACGTTCCTGCACCACGAATGTTAAGTATATTTTGATCTTCAAACGTCGGCGTATTTGCATTTTTGAGAATTGTAAATTGTATGTTTGGTCTACAAGTTTGGTAGCAGTGGACCGCGCCGCCTGATGGCGGAAACAG
>JAUSPM010000168.1 GCA_030655675.1 Methanosarcinaceae archaeon
AATAATACATTTGATTGCAATAATATTTGCTATAGCAGGTGTCTTTATTGTTATTCGTATAATGTTTAAATGTAAAACTATTAACGTCGAAGTGTTGAAAGCAAGAGTTTTCCTGAACAAGACGTTTCTAAAAAAGAACTTCACTTATGTTAGTATTGCAACCATATCTCTTGTTCCATATCAAATTATGGAATTATTTGATCATATTACGTTTTTTTCAGAAAACCATATTATTTATAAAATATCAGAGATCCTGGAATTGGTTTCACTCATATTCCTTGTTATGTTATTATATGAATGGTACAAGATATTATTAAATAATAAAATTTGTCAAACGCCATGAATTTACAATCATTTAAAGGATCTTTTTTGATTTAGTATATATTTTATAAATATACAGTGTGAGTAAATCCGAGCGTTAGTGAGGAATTTCTCGTTTTATCCTTATGCCTTCGTAATACACTCATACCTCACATCCGCACGCGTGATCTTTGGCACATCGCCCCACATTCCCATATACTCCCCCTGGATCACAACCGCGCCCTTGATCCCCGACACAACCTTCACGACATCAAATGCTTTTTCAACAGACTCTCGTCCAACCTCTACTGCATTTCCAAGAGCGGTAGCAGCAGAATCTGCAAGTGAAACATCATCTGAGAATATGATGGCAGCATCTGCCATCCCGAAACTGATGGAAGGACCAACTGTTCCTGCTGAGGTACACACGCCAGTTATACTGTCCCTGGGTTCAATGGTGAATGCAAGGTTTTTGATCGGTGATTCTCCGGCATATATCCCCATCACGACAGGACGGTCATTGATGATCGCCACATCTCCGCCATTATCCACAATGGCGTACGATGCGCCGGCATCAACCATCGCTTCAACGGCAAGTGCAGCAACCGTTCCTGCAACCGCACTCATGGGTCCGATACCCATAACATTTCCGGCATCAACAAGCCGCTTAACTACTTCTGGTGCACCCGGTGTACAGGTGTGCGGCTCAAGTGTTATCTTAAAAAAATGATCTGACAAAATGTAGCGCTCAAGTTGTGCGCGGTGTAGTCGTATAGCCTCTTTGGCAATTTCAATATGCGACTGCTCATCTGCTGTGATGGTTACAATCGTTTCTTTCAACTGAAAATGTTCTTTCATGCTGACAACGTATTATCAAAAAAAGATAAATAGATGCTGATTCTCACCAGCATCCAACATCCAAAATTCAAACGATTTACTTTACTATACTTACTGTTCTTACGATCTTATTGTTCAAGTGTAAGTGCACCATGAGGACACATTTCAATACATGTTCCACACTGGATACATTTTCCTTCATCAAGGTTTACGCTCCAGTCCTCACCAAAAGTGAACACCTTGACCGGACAAACGGATACACACGCACCACATTCGACACACTCATCCTCATCCCTCGATATTGGTTTATCCATTACAGTTACTTTCGCACCACGTGATGTCAGAGCAGCCTTTATCTTATTAAACTCATCATTTGGCACATCTGCTATGATCTCACCTTTTGTGGAATCAATATGTGCCTGTGAGATGTTTAAAAGCGTGCGGGTCTCAAGTATAACCTCTGCGATTATCGGAGTTACTACAATATCGGGTGCAACATTAATCCTGATTTTCATATCTAGCACCTCCTTGCGAGTAGTTTGCTTATGTCATCACTCGTGATGATACCAATCACTTGATCGTTTTTGTCTACAACCGGCATTGCAGATACGTTGTTCTGGTCAAGCCTGTATGCAGCAATATCAATCGTTTCACCAGATATTGCTTTTACTGTATCTTTAGTCATTATGTCTTCGACCAGATCAAATTTGTCTTCTGCAACTGCTTTTGAAATGTCCCATGATGTAACGATCCCAACAAGGGAATTGTTGTTTGATACCACAGGAAGATGGTTAAACTCACTTTCAATGATCTTCTTTGCAGCTTCATAAACACTTGCGTCCTGCTTGATCGTCACGACATTACCGGACATGATATCTCCGACCAATGGGGTTTCTTGTGTCTGTAACATTGGTTTGAACACGCCTACAGTTGGCAGGCGGTCAACAGGCAGACTTACAAAGAACTCTCCGCGCTTGATCCAGTCTTTCAATTCACCTGCGATCTTTCGAGCGACCTTGAAACTTGACATTGAGGATGTTGGTACTTCCCTGCCGTTTATGTCAATAGTACCGGATTTGAGTTGCTCGTATGTTACCTGTCCGAGTTTTGGACGGGCACGGCTTGCAGTTGCATAATCCAGAATGTTAGTTGAAATGTCTGCATCGGAAACCGCTGTTGCCAGTGCAACCCTTTCGTTTATTATTGGTATAGGAATGCCTATTCCAAGATAGAGTGATGTACCGTACCCTGGGAATGTTGCTGCCCGCACATAATCAGGATTCATTTTCTTCAGGTCACCCTGAACCATGATCGTACCGAATTTATTGGTTGGATCGTGCTGGGTGCCGGCTCCTGTGACGTAACCCTGTGCACCACCAAGGAATATTCTTGTTCCGGTTCCGATGGTTTCATAATTCGGATCATTTGACAATGGTGAGAGTACACCGGCTGCAGAGTATGTCGCATTGCCGTAATCAGGCAATAATGCACCCATGTATGTGTGCAATGTGCGGTTCGAACTGTTAGTCGCAACGTTGTACTTCTGATAACAGTTTCTTGGATTCATCATCACTGCCTGATTAATGTCATCAAGAGTAATGGTTGTGTCAAGTTGCTTTCGTGGATAACAATCTGTGCCATAAGCTGTTGCATGTACATCAACTGACTTGCCACGGAGCAGGTCTTCGATAACGTGAGCACCGCCATACTCCATTCCGCGCGATTCAGACAGTTGGGTTACTCCAATGTATGCATCTACAGCCGCAAGTCCGGTATAGGCTTCCACATCATTGAACCAAACTTTTTGCATCTTGATCGGTGGTTCGGAATGTCCCAGATTTACCCATACACCCGATGAACACATTGCACCGAAAGTACCGGTTGTTACAACATCGACTTCCTTTGCAGCACCATCTGCGCCAAGTTCTGCCACAATACCGACCATTTCCTCGGCTGTGACAACATTAACGCTTCCGTCTTTTATCCTACGATTAATTTCATGAATAGATTTTTCAACCATACTATACACCTCACATAAACGTTTTTTGTAATATTCATGTAATGCATATATTACTTATAGTTATTTGTTTGTGGGTTGCTGCGTTTTGGAGCATATTTAACAATTTCGTGATCTTGGTTGACGGTTTTGTCTGACGCATGTCTGATTAATGTCTGACGTGTGTCTGACAACCTGTTTGACAACCTGTTTGACAACCTGTTTGACAATCTGTTTGACAACCTGTTTGACAATCTGTTTGACAACCTGTTTGACTATCATCGAGGCTCAGTTCAAAAACCCGAACAGCACATGAAGAGAAAAAAGATATTTATGGATATGAATGATATTAAGATTATTATGGATGCATCAACTAAAGAACACTGGAATGAAATTTATACGTACTTAGATGCTGATGAGCTAACATGGTATGAAGAAAATCCTGAAGCTTCTATGTCGTTACTGGCTAAATGTAACATTAATAAAAATGAATCAGTATTAGATGTAGGAGCCGGAGAATCCACATTTATTGATCATCTTGTTGATCAGGGATTTAAAAATATCATTGCTATCGACATAAGTGAAGTAGCTCTGAATAAATTAAAAGAACGATTGGGTGAAGAAAATGCCTCTTTGGTAACATGGATAGCAGATGATATTACTCAGCCTGTTCAAATCCGGGATCTGAGTGATATTGCATTGTGGCATGATAGAGCGGTATTACATTTTTTGTTAGATGAAAAACAGCAGGATGCATATTTATCAACTCTAAAGAAAGTGGTGAGAAAAGATGGTTATGTTATTATTGCTACATTTTCGCTAAAGGGTGCACAGAAATGTAGTGGTCTGGAAATAAAGAATTACGACCAGAACATGCTTGCAAAATTCCTGGGGGACGATTTTAGCCTACTTGAATTTTTTGATTATACACATCATATGCCTTCCGGTGAGCCAAGACCATACATCTATACGTTATTTCAAAAAAATAAGTGATTCGAGTGCATCTGCGTCTAATTTTAATTATGTGGTGCCCTGCCCAGTCCAAAATCCCGAACAGCGCATGATAAGTATTACAATAGGCGCGAGGGTAGGTGAGATGGGGTGAAGGGGCGCTGGATTTGAAAGAGAGGAGGAGAGGTTTTCGAGCTAATTCCTATGTTTATGTTTTTTTGTAAAGGTTATATATAGTCAAAGCGATAAATAATTAGAAACATTGTGCCTAAAAAATCCTTTTTTCCATAGTGTAGTTAGACTACTCCATAAGTCCTTTTTCTTTGAAAATGAATAAATTTGTAATAATTCTTGTCGTGTTCGTTCCCAACAAAATTCAACTGGATTTTTATCCGGTGCTGCGGTTGAAAAATATTCATACTCCAACCAATCTTTATTGGTATCCAAGTATGCTTTAGCATCTTTAGATGTATGAAAACTTGCCTTATCAAGTATTAAAAATACTTTGTGATTAATGTCTATTTTGAATTTTTCTAGCGACTCAATAAATGAAATTGTGTTTTGTTTGTCTCCTAAATCATAGTGATAAAAATCATTGTCTTCAGTATAAAAACCACCAACATTGATTTTTTCTTTCGTTCCTGATATGTACTTTATTGGTTTGGATCCTTTTAGAGCCCAGACTCTCGCTTTATCAGTTTCAAGATTTATTGAACATTCATCATGACAAACTAATTTGTATTTTTCACCCAATAAGTTTCGCTTTTTTTTACATTTTTTAAAAATTCTTCAGTCAATTCCGCATTCCTGCGCTTGCTTCTGGGTCTGCAAACTATCTTTTTAAACCCCATTATATTAAGAAGTTCTTGTATTCGCCTTAAAGAATATCTTACATTATATTTTTCAAATATATGCTCTCGCACATCTTTACTTTGCCAACCTCGATTATAACCATCAGGAGTTTTTATTGAATTTGCTAGGTCCAATTTTAATTCAACTAATTGATTATCAGTGAGTAAAGATTTCAAACCACGACCTTCTTTAATTTTTAAATTTTGCAGACCTTCAGAATTGATTTGATTAATCCAATTATAAACAGTAGCCAAACACACAGACAGTTTGCTCGCAACAGTAGCAGGAGAATTATTCTCCTTAATCAATAAAACGGCTTGAAGTTTCTTCCTTGCTATTTTGTCATTTTCATTATTGATTGCATCAATAATGTCTTCAGACGTAAAAGATATTTCTGTCATGCTTTAGACATATCATTTGAGGTATATAAAATCTTTCTATCTATTCTTCGCGTTGACTATAGACCATGCAGCATTAACGACGAGGAGACAGCGTAGACTTCTCACACTCATCTAGGGTATACCTGCATTTTTGTGGTAAAAACATATCCGTGAATGTGCTTTCGAAATACCTGTCAGTCATCCCGGCAATGTAATCCCTGACGATCTCGGGTTCAGAATAATTTTTATCATAGCCTGTATTTTTGTAATATTTGACATGATGCTTGAAAATATTGGACTCGACGTTTTGTTTCTCCATATCGTCCAAAAACCGTTCAAACATAAACTCAAACATCCGCTTGATCTTTTCTGATTGTGTCTTTACTCTGGGATTTTCATAGATGCTATTTAGATTGAAATCCCTCAAAACCTTCAAGGCTTCCCAAACCTCACGGCTGAATGAGATACAATCCTGACCGTAACTATTCTCGATAACATCAATTACAAGCGTGTTTATGATCTCTCGATTATTATTTCCAAGAACCTCAGTACATATCGCAGGAACCTGGTCACGTGTGATCAATCCTACTGAAATTGCATCCTCGATATCCCGTCCTATAAAACTGATAACATCTGCAATCCGGACAAGACACCCTTCCAAGGTCATAGGTCTCAATTCAGTGTTATTGTATGCCTTGTCTTTAATTTCTCGGTCAAATACATTCCAAGATTTGTTTCTATTTGGTACCAAAGACCTGTCATAACTTTCACCATCGTGGCACAGGATCCCGTCCAGTGTCTGGAGTGTCAGATTGAGTTCGTCAATTTTTCCAAGAAACTGCACGCTCTGCACATTATGATGAAAAGCGCCAATATCGTGCTTTTTACAAATCTCCGAAAGGTATGATTCACCTTCATGACCATACGGCGCATGACCAACATCGTGTCCCAATGCTATGGCCTCAATAAGATCTTCATTCAATCCCAGCACCCTGCCAATATGCCTTCCAATCTTTGAAACTAATTGAACATGAAGCACCCTATGGGTGATATGGTCGTTTTTGAACAGGTAAAATACCTGTGTTTTGTCGATATAACGAGTATATGCCGGAGAATGGATAATGCGATCCGAGTCGTGATTGAATGTTGAACGAATATCTTCTGATTCAGGTTGCCTTCGTATTCCATCCAAACTTTTTGTTGCAAATTTAGATAGATCCTTCTCTCTACGTCTGTTTTCAAAACGTATATGTTCAAGCAAATTGTTGTCAATTTTCCGTATCATACTCCGTATCGATTACTTACAACTGTATTAATCTTTTCTAAATTCGATAAAAAATGAACAAATCGGATGCTACGTCCAGTATATTTAACATACATATATATTTCATGAACTCTAATAACAATAGCACTGTACAGGTTATGAGGTAAATGATATGTCTGAAACTATATCCGAAACAAAAAACTTTGTGTTAAGAGATGAGAAGGGAGAAGAACATGGTGTATTCACCGGGAAACAACCAAGACAGGCAGCTCTTAAAGCCGCAAACAAGGGTGAAGGTACAAAATCCAAGCCTGTGACCCTCAGACTGCGAGAGCGTGGAACCAAGAAGGTTCATGTTTTCGCGGGATGGAAAGAGATCGTTGATGCACCAAAGAATAAGCCTGCCTGGATGGCTGATAAAGTTAACAAGCCTTTCGTAAAAAAAGTTGGTATCGAAAAACTCGAATAAATTTATAATCTATTTATATGAATGAAGCAGGTGACTCCTTCCTCGCTGCATAGCAGCAGGGGGGCAGTTCATCCGTCGGAAATTCCAAGCACTGATTTATCACCGTATAAGACTAAACTTGTCCAATCAAGGTTGATGTTTGTATGCTCGAAATCATATGTTTGGAATAAACAATCTTGGATGTCAGAGATGATTTCTTCTCTGTTTTTACCTATAATATCGAGTGCTCTGGAAAGTGTTCTTTCTTCAAAATCTTTGAGATCGAATATATGGAGGACTTCTTTACGATTAATTCAGTCACTTGCTTTACCGATGATAAACATATAGTTCGAGTAAATCCGAGTATAGCGAGGATTTTCTCGTACACTTTTTATTAAATATTTAGATAATTCAATTTATTATAGGTGGAACGTGCCGCCTGACGGCGGTTGCATTGTTTTTAGTTTAAGGTAGAACAATCATATTTACGCAGCCATTCAACTACATCTATACAAATACGAAAATTATATCATATGA
>JAUSPM010000184.1 GCA_030655675.1 Methanosarcinaceae archaeon
CAAGATTGTGATCTTGAAAATGATTTTGAAAATAGATCGGAATCTACTCCTGAAAAGCATGACAAATTTTTAAGAACTGTATTAATATGTCCTGCCTATGTTGCTATTGATCTTAGAAAAGGGATCCATCTGGAGGACTTAAATTTAAAAATGGAGACGTTCAATAGTGCTAGATGGAACTCTATAATGAAGCAAAACAACGCACGATATCACTTTCTAGAACAAGATCAGGAATTGCAGGTACCAGAGCTAGTTATTGATTTCAAGCATTATTATGCACTCCCAAGGGATGCTTTATTTAATATGTATGATGACAATTATCTTGTTACTATAAATCACCTTTTTCGAGAATTTTTATCTCAACGATTTTCAAATTATTTGAGTAGAATTGGTTTACCTAAACTCAAAGGGTGTTCTGAAAAATGTTTAGAAGCCAATTCATCACAATGTAGTGACTAGATTTAATTGTAAATTGATAAAGTTCTATTTTCTTGTTTTACTTTTTTAATTATACTACTCCGCAAGTATAATTTATATCAATTTTGTAGCAAAACAGATGCAGCAAAGTAAACTGATAACTAGGAGTTACAAAAAGCTGATTCGGTTTAGTATAAACAAAACAACAATTTAAATTAAAAATAAGAGTTCGGGTTTTTGCCTACTTTAGCATAACTTAAAGTTTAAATTTTTAGAGTTCGGTTTTTTGGACTTACCTATAACCCAGCAAAAAAAGTGCGAGAGGGGGGATTCGAACCCACGAATTCCTACGAAAATGGATCTTGAGTCCATCGCCGTTGACCGCTTGGCTACTCTCGCATAGGGATTAACGATACCATTAATACCTAGTATTAATTATAAATCTATCTATCGAGGATTTAAATCGAAGTATTTGTTTAAACCTTTTTGATGCCGATACAATCCGCCGTAGGCGGCGCGTTCCTCTATCAATGAGATAATGCTTACTTTATTTGTGTTAACTTGCGTTAACTTGCACTATATAATTGTAAATATGTGCCAAGAAAATAATCACTTACAATCGCATTAATTCGGAGAATACAATCTCACTATAGGCTGTCGGAAAAGTCCATATTTAGAGGGTCAGTGGTGCGGGATTGCGCCGCCTACGGCGGTTGTATTGGTTTTAGATCAAACAAATTCATTTACGCAGATTTCTTGCCGCAGATATACAAATACAAATCGAAATCCTCTATCGAAATCCTCTATCTGACAACTGTATCATGCACCTGATCATAGAAAGTATCGATGTCGCATCCCATCTCGCGTGCTACAAGTAATGCGGCGACCTCGATTTCCACGAGATCGGAAAGTTGTTCTTGTTTTGTATTTATTCTGATTGCAATATCACGCAGTCCCATTGCAGTGGTGGCGGAAATGTGTTCCATTATATTTTCCAGTAATGTCTTTTCCTTGAACAGGTCAACCTCTGGCTTGAAACCATGGGGTATCTCGGTGGCATCAAGATCAAAAACAGGTTTTAGCATTCCGTCAACAAGTGTCAGGAGTCTTGACTTAATAGCAAGGTCGCGCACTTTTGATGCTTCATCAGGGGACATCCATTTGAGATCAAACGATAGTGCGAACTCAAAATCCCTCATCGAAAGTAAGGGGGCAGCATTTTTCTTGAACGGTGCTGCAACCACTAATGTAAGTTCATTCACCTGGCCCATCAGGCACCACGTCGCAGTTCCTCGATGATAGTATCAGCAACCCTGCCGCACTCGGTACGTTCAGGACCGTCAATATGTTTGATCTGAAGCACTGCTACATTGTTTTCAAGACTAATTCGTACAAGATACGTATCGCCCTTAAAAGGAACCCGATTATACTTTCCGTCAAGATAACTATATTTCAGAATAATCTTGAAATCTATGATCCCCTCGGGTTCAATAATATCGGCAATTGCATCAACATTGTCATAATTAAGAGGTGCAAAATCCACCTCATTAGTCATGATCTCAACGCCGATCTCACGCTTTGCCTGTATGCGATGACCTCTCTGTGAAACAGATTCAGTAACGAACATTCCGAATTTACCATCCAGATTAGCCATCACCTTAACAAGGAATGGCAGATCAGAATAATAACGGTATTTTTGCTCAAATTGTATTTCCCTATGCGGGAAACGATGGTAAATTCGTTTTCGCATCATCTAAACCTTATTTGGTTGCATGATATTAATAATCTTATGTGGTTCGACTTCATTTAATATAAATTTCAGGCGTTTTATGTTTGAATATCGTCTAGAGCGTCACCAGTTTTGCATCCAGTATACCCTCAATATTCCTCATTTGTTTAAGTATTGGGTCAGGAACTTCCGAATCAACATTAAGCGCCATAATTGTAGTTCCGCCGATCTCAACACGTCCCACCTGCATTCCTGAAATATTGATGTTATTCTCACCAAGCAGGATACAACATGGTCCGATCACATTTGGTTTATTAACGTGGTTTGAAACGATCATATAACCCGATGGAACGATATCAACACGGTACTTATCGATCTGGATGATCTTTGGCACATTACCGATAACTGCACCTGCAACCAATTTTGTTTCAGACCCTTTCGTAAGTTTGACCTGTATCGTTGACACAAGTTCTTCTGACTTTTCAGATTTGCTCTCAATAACCTCTATCTTGCGTGATTTCGCAAGTGTCGGAGCATTTACATAATTCACACCGGATCCAAGTGCAGTCTTAAGTAAACCCTTCAGTGCCGCGACCGTCACAGCTCTTGTATCCTTTTCGGAGATCTCGCCATAATATCCGATCTCAATCTTTTCACAATTCCCACCCATAAGTTGTCCGGCAACACTCCCCATAGTCTCAGCGAGTTTGATATATGGTGCAAGTATAGCCATGACCTCTGGTTTGACAGATGGGATATTAATAGCATTTTTGGCACTGCCGCCATTCAATACAGATATAACGTCATCCGCAACCGATATAGCAACATTGATCTGTGCCTCTTCAGTTGATGCACCCAGATGCGGGGTCATGATTATATTATCAAGATCCATCAATGGGCTGTCAAACGGAGGTTCATTCACAAACACATCAAGTGCCGCGCCTGCAACCTTGCCGCTTTTCACTGCATCTGCCAGCGCCTTTTCATTGATAATGCCGCCTCGTGCGCAGTTAATAATTCTTACACCGTCTTTCATCACAGCGAACTGCTCTGCATCAATGATGTTTCGTGTTTCTTTGATAAGCGGTGTGTGTACTGTGATAAAATCGGCACGCTTAGATATCTCATTGACTGTTGCGAGTTCAACACCCAACTCCTGTGCGCGTTCCTCTGAAATGAACGGGTCATATGCAAGAATGGTCATTTCAAGTCCCTGCGCACGCTTGGCAACCTCTGCACCAATGCGTCCAAGTCCTACAACACCCAATATTTTGCCATTGACCTCAGTACCCATGAAATTTTTGCGCTCCCATTTCCTTGACTTCATGGATGCATTTGCCTGCGGGATGTTCCGTGTAAGTGACATCATCATCGCAATGGTATGCTCGGCAGCCGAGAGCATGTTACCCTCTGGCGCATTGACCACAATAATTCCTTTCTGTGTCGCAGCATCGATATCAATATTATCAACACCGACTCCTGCCCTACCGATTATCTTCAGATTATCTGCCGCATCAATAACCCTTTTAGTCACCTTAGTTTCGCTTCGAACAAGAAGTGCATCTGCATCCTTGATCTTCACGATAAGTTCGTCTTCAGAAAGACCGGTTGAGATGTCAACTGTAAAATGTTCTTGAAGTCTTGATGTTCCTTCCTCTGATAATGGGTCACTGACTAATACTTTCATTATATGATTCTCCGTATGTACATGATGTTAGATATTTTGTAATTTAGTTATGTGCTGTTAATTGTGTTAATGTAATTTAAGGGCTACTAAATGGAATAACTGTTGTTAAAATATATTCAGGGCCTTTAAAGTTATGGTAAGTGGTTTTTGCTTTTGACCATAAACAAACATTACCGTAAATATAAGTAACTGTTTTATCGGTTGAGTGGATGGAGTTTTTTTAATTATATATATTTTATAAATATATAATTTAATTAGAATCAGTTAAAATTAGCAGTTATCCGCTATCGATTGTAACAAACAATCTTATAAAACAATTGGGCGATGTTACCACAAAACTTAAGTATTAATAATGATAATCATGAATAACTTAAGATGCTTTGACAGTTTGCTGTCAAAAACGATTGTGGTGGATTGGATTCTGACTTAATTAAACCTACAAATATGATTTTTATATTCGTCGGTTTGATAATAAAAGTCACTTATATCAGAGCAAATTCAACACAAAATATTCGATATAAACTTAAACAGGAGAGTTGAAGAATGGTTCAAGTTGGACAAGAATTACTGAATGTTCCTTTTGGTGAAATGATAAAAGAAATGGCTCTTGCTATTGCAGAGGGTCAGATGGCACTTGACATGAATTCGGTACAAGTAGCTCAGACACTCGCTCAAACCGAACTGGACGTAGGAAGCGTAGTGATGTACATTGAAGAAACCGTGAATGAAGCCGGTGATGTGACGGCTACCAGTGTAGTCACCAATGATTCACCTATGTCACTTCTAACTTATGGTCTTGAGCCAAGGTTTTACGAATTTACTGAGTCCATAATTGAGGTGAAGATGGCCATCACCATGATGAGAGAAAGCTCATCTGAGGTTAAATACGGTAGTAAATTTAATTTAACAAACACAAGTAAATTAAGTGGCAGTTATAGTTCTGGCGGACTGGCAAGTCTTCTATTTGGAAAAGGAAAAGCTAAATATGAAAATACTACAACTGTAGCATATTCATCAACTTTCGATGCAAAATACAATTCCAAATATTCATTCAAAGAAGAGGGTACAAGTTTGTTGCGTACTACATTAAAGCCTGTACCTGCGCCATCAAGAGCAATACCAACAGTAAGGGTGACAGAGGCCGCATAAGCCATCTTCCCTTACTATTTTTCACATTAAATGGAGGCGCATTCGTGACTAATAATAGCTCTGATATTATTTCGGAAGTATTGATAAATCCTTTAGCTAGAATTATATCAGAAGTAGGAATTTCCATTTCCGAGACTCAGATGGCAATGGATAGAAATTCGATCGACACTCAGATAGCTATTGGAAATGATGAGGTTTTGAGCCAATATGATCTCCAAGCAACATGGCACCATATTCCTGAAGTTGAACTTGAGTTAAAAATGGCGCTTACAATGAAATACAAAGAGGAGAAGGATTCAAAGGGAAAGGTTCGTGGCTATTTGCCGAAATTGCATGCAGCACCATTGAATGCATCATACAATAATACTCATGAATATGATGTGAATGGGGCGAGTGTTATCAAAGCTAAATTTGTCTCGATCCCACCTTCTATCCAGAGGACAAATGAATGAAACATCGGGTGGGATAATATGACACTTATTGTTAATCTTAGGAAAAATCTGGATAATCTCAGGGTCGAAAAGAATATTGATGAGGGCAGTCTGATCAATTTTAATAAAGATCTTGATAATGTGGAAACAGAACTTCAAAACAAGGATATTCAAATAGCCAATCTTAAAAATAATGTTAATACAGTCATATCTGAGAAATATGTTTTTGAATTTGAGAAAAATGTCCTGTCAAATAAAATATCTGTATTGTTAAGCGAAAAAGCAGAACTTGAGGCGAATATCCAAACCCTCCAGCTACAGAGACCGCAGATACATTCTACAAATTTAGTGACCACATTCAGACAATCTCTTGAT
>JAUSPM010000204.1 GCA_030655675.1 Methanosarcinaceae archaeon
GTGATTGAAACTTCGATGTGTATTCAGGGTAGTGGTGAAGAACGGCGCCGCGCTACGCGCGTGTGGTAGTGTCGTTTTTATTTCCAACTCATTAATTCGCAATGCTACAACACAACTTTATACCAGCTAAACAAATACAAATCGTCAAATGGTTTTTGTTTATCTGGTGCAACGTTTTGGCGCAGAGTGTTTAATGAGTTCATGAGATCGTTGGAAAAGTGGCAAAATCGAAACATTCTTATCAATGTTTGTAAGTAAAACACTATACTACGTCGCACTACATTTATTCAATAAGTTGAAATATCTCAAAATATGGACTTTTCCGACAGTCTCTTCATGATAAAAACGATTCACCTCACGCGCGTAGCGCGCATTGCCCTGCATACATATCGAATTTTCAATCGCCGCCAGCACATTCCACAATTTTCATGTAGTATATAAAGGCTGTCTAACAATTACTATGGACGATAAAATCAAACCTTATTTATTGATTTAAAGCCATATTTGTCCTTCTTTTGTCTGTGTTTTTGAATTGTTGGACGGCCTCCATATACTACAAGAAAACGGTGGAATGCGCTGGAAGTAATTGAAAACTCTATGTGTATGTAGGGCAACGCCGCGCATGCGCGGGTTGTAGAATCGTTTTTATCATGCACCCATTAAACACTCTGCACAACAACGCTGCACCAGTAAACAAAAACATTATTTGTATCGTGCTATGTGAGCCAAAAATGTAACCAAAGGTTATAATATTGTATCAGCAATTTAAGTCCTAAAACTAACACATTCCAATCATATAATTTTGGTGAAAACAATGGCACAAATCACACACTGGGCAGATGTTGTTGCAGACGAGGCCCTACAACTTGGAAACAAGCACCTTGTAGCAACCGGCATTACCCCCTCCGGTCACATTCACATAGGCAACATGCGGGAAGTCGTAACAGCCGATGCAGCCTTTCGTACACTGCTTGACAAAGGCTCAGACGCTGAACTGATATACATAGCAGATACTTTTGACCCGCTTCGAAAAGTTTACCCGTTCCTGCCTGAAAATTATGCAGAACATGTAGGGAAACCACTTTCAGAGGTACCATGCCCTTGCGGCGAATGTAAGAACTACGCAGACCATTTCCTGAAACCCTTCCTTGTGGCACTTGGAAAGTTAGGCATTCATCCGAAGGTCTATCTTGCCGATGAACTCTATAAGACCGGTGCATACACAGAAGCAATAAAAACAGCCCTGCTAAAACGCGACGAGATCGCTACGATCATCGATGAGGTAACTCACAAAACTACAGAAGATGACTGGAGTCCATTCAATCCGATATGCAGCGAGTGCGGTAAGATAAACACCACAAAGGTGACAGGATTCGATATGGATGGCGAGACTGTTGACTATACCTGCTCATGCGGAAATTCCGGCACAGTGTCAATGACGGGCGGCGGAAAACTCACATGGCGTGTGGACTGGCCTGCAAGATGGGGAATTTTAGGCATTACAGTCGAACCATTCGGCAAAGACCATGCATCCAGAGGCGGCTCGTATGATACCGGAAAGAGGATCTCCAAAGAAATATACGGCTACGAAGCACCCCATCCGATCGTGTATGAATGGATAATGCTCGGGAAACAGGGCGCAATGTCGTCCTCTTCAGGAGTGGTGGTTTCAATATCCGATATGCTCAAAGTTGTACCTCCTGAGGTGTTACGTTATCTCATCATCAGGACAAAACCTGAAAAACATATCCAGTTCGACCCGGCGCTACCACTTCTCACACTTGTTGACGAATACGAGAGATTACACAACAAGGAAGAGCCTACAGAATATGATGATACTGTTGTCAGGCTCTCACACGCAAGCGGGATCTGCCACACGGATATTCCGTTCAAGCACATGATCACGATCTACCAGGCAGCGCGCGGGGAAATTGACCGGATCATGAAGATCGTAGCGCGCGCAGGCTATAATACCGACAACGAAAAGTGCATACTGGAACTCACAGGGAACGTAAACAACTGGCTTGAGATGTATGCACCTGCAATGGCAAAATTCAGCGTGCAAGATGATGTTCCTGTTCATGCCGCCACGCTCTCGGGCATACAAAAGGCATTCCTTAGTACATACTCGGATATCATTGATAAGAGCGGAGAACTTAGCGGTGAGGAATATCACAATCTTGTGTACTCTTCAAAAGATAAGGAGAGCGATATGCATTCCATGATGGCACTGTCACTCGGGATTGGGGCGGATGAACTGGAAGTGGATCCAAAAGATATGTTCAAAGCAATTTACATCGCAGTCCTTGGGCAACAATCCGGTCCAAAAGCGGGTTGGTTCCTTTCATCTCTGGAAAAGGATTTCCTGATCAAGCGTTTTAAAGACGCATCAACCTATCAACCATAACATCCGCACATGACAACTCGCCCCACCCCAAGATCACAAGTATCCGCATGGGAACAGGAATACACCCATGTGACATGGGGCGGACCAAGGTCGATTCAGACTGTGCGCGACCACCTTCCACAAGGTAGCCGTGTACTTGATGCAGGATGCGGCAATGGTCGGCATCTTCTTCCACTGTCCCGCCTGTATCGGACAGTTGGAATTGACATCTCCAAAACAGCACTTTTGGCTTCCAGAACATATCTTGATAAGAGCGGGCAATATAGTGAACATCTGGTATCAAGTATCACCGAACTTCCTTTTGATGACGATTCCTTTGACGGCATCATATGTTATGGGGTATTGCAGCATCTTTTTGCAGACGAGAGGCGCGCGGCAATGAGCGAATTCAAGCGTGTGCTCTCCCCGGGTGGTTTCCTGTTCTTTGAAGCGTTTGGGGTGGACGATATGCGATACGGCGGTGAGGAGGTTGAACCTCACACATTCCTGCGCAATAGCGGACTAATATATCATTATTTTACGGCAGAAGAAGTAGAATCTCTTTTAGAGGATTTTGAAGTAATAGAACTCAAAGATATTCGATCACAAAAAAGATTCAGGGGGAAATTATACCCCCGACATATGGTAAAAGGGATTGCTCAATTGCGTTAGAACGCAATTCCAAGGTACTTTAGCAGTATGATCAGTATCGCACCGAATGCGCCCGAAAATGCACATATCAGTATTACGATCCAACTATACGCCATCCCAAGACCAAGTGCAATATTTCCTACTACAAGGATAACAAGACCGACAACGATATTGATTATCATTTTCTTGACGGTTTTCAACAATTTATAGAGGAGTAGTGCTGCAATGATTGCAAGCAAAAGGATCCACAATTCTGGTATTTGTATCATAGTAATCAGATTAATATTAAAATCGGCAGTATTTAATCATTGCTGCCTTTTTCCGACAGAAACAAGGAAATCTGAAATAATATCTTCAAGTTGCTCATAATCAGTATATTTTTGAACACTAATGTTCTCGTCCGAATTTCCAAGTAACATTGCCGAAACACTTGCCCCCTGTTTGTGAACACACAAAACAGGCAACCCGATCTCAAGCCCCCTGCATATCTCATATCCAACACCTATCGAAGGAATTGTAACCTCTGCTATCAGGCAATCACTCATTTTAAGCAACCCGATATCGCGGTCATATATCTGCTGCTCGCTCATCTTTGCTTCCTTCACCCCAAGTTCCGGATCAGCCACATGCCAACTCAATACATCTGCTCCTGTGCTTTTCAAAAATTTACAGATATGCTGGTATGTAGGAAGCATTTGCCGCCCACCGCGTATGGATCCGGAAAGAAACACCTTCATGTAACGCCTCTGAAATAGTGACCTTTGGTGGCATCTTTGGTTAGTTCCTTGCAGGTCACAAAATTTTTCCCACCATTCTCAAAACACTTATCGATTGCATTCCTGTACGATCGTACAATCGTTTCAACATCTTCATCATCAATTGACTTTGCATCGATCCTTATGCTTGAAACACCGGATTCAATGATCTTTGGAATATCGTCAAGCATGCATAAAACTTTTGAATTTAAAACATGCATCCTGCAATCAGAATCCATCTTGATCGGAAATGTGTATCTTTTTTCATCCACGAGTTCAAAGTCGTTTTCTTTACACGGCTCAGGACAAGCACCGCCGTACATTCCCCCAACAATGCAGTGCTCGGATTCCATAAGTTCCAGCCGTCCGTGTACGATACATTCAGTGTTACCAAATGGCGCGATCTTCCATATCTCATCAAGTGTCAATTCGGGTGAGAGCACTATCATTTTTGCACCCATTTTGGTCCAAAGATCAAGCGAATTTTTGTTGAAAACATTGAAAGGGCTATCCAGTATTATCTCAAGTCCCATCTTCTTTGCATACTTGAAAGTGCCTGAATTTGATACT
Organism: Methanosarcinaceae archaeon; assembly: GCA_030655675.1. Classification (GTDB taxonomy): domain Archaea; phylum Halobacteriota; class Methanosarcinia; order Methanosarcinales; family Methanosarcinaceae; genus Methanovorans. The sequence goes on from JAUSPM010000204.1 coordinate 4,363, forward strand.
ACAACCCCATCAGCACCAAGTATTTTTGCCATATGGAAAATATCCTTGACCAAAACCCTTTTGCTATCTTTGACGATCCTTGGCGTATCGAAATATATCTTTCGTCCTGCTTTGTGTATTTTTTCGGTTGCAGTTTCAATATCCGTTTTATCTTCGTATTGGATGAATTCACTGTCAAGATATACTACATCCGCGCCGCCGGAAATCGCATTATTCACATCCCTCATTGAATCCACACTGACAGCAAGCACAGGTTTTTTATCTGCCCTATCCTCATCTGCCGGATATGACATCATTGAATTATACCTTGCATGCGGAATACGTCTCCATTGTGCCACACGTGTATTATCCAGACGGGACACAGCATCTTTTCTAATATCATTTAACTGGCTGATCGGGATAAATATATCGTCATCAACATTCACATTGATGGTAAAAATATCAAAAACAGTGTTCCCGAATTTTGTTAACTGCTGTGTTATCTGCTCTTTGGTGGTAGGATTTTTAACAGCCTTCTCTACCATATACTTGGACTTAAGATGTACCATGTTGAAATCGATATCTTCTATCTTAAGTTCAAATGGTTCTCCGGCAACAGCTTTTGCTGTGATGGCAACAGGAATTTTTCGGATCGGGATAGTGGATTTGAATGTTTTTTGTAGCGATTCCATTAGTGTTTTGTCAAGTGTTTTGTATACTGTACTGCCTGTACGTATCTGCGTATCAGAAAGGATATCGACAACCATGCCTGCATCAGCGTGGTTTATCTTCATGTCATCTTCATACATGTTATAGACAACTTCTCCCGTTTCGACCGCACCATCCTCAATACCAATTCCGTCGCCTGTATTGAGTTCTCCGCTAAGATCTACACGCATGCGTCCGGACTGTAGGTCATATCCGATAGCAGTACCGATCGGTATTCCGCGATTATATGGTTTCTTGCGGCTCATCAGGTCGGTGCGCGGCATTCCCAAAAAGTATAAAGATGTAAAACCACGATTGAAAAGTTGTGCGAGACGCATCGATTCATCCTTTGTTACGAAATATTCAGATGGATCTCCCATATACCTGTCTATCAAACGGCGATATGTCTGGACAACACCCGCAACATATTCGGGTCTTTTCATGCGACCTTCTATTTTGAAAGAATCAATACCTGCATCAATTAGTTGTGGCAATATCGCAGTAGTGTTCAGGTCCTTTGGACTTAACAGGTATTCTCCATCTGTTCTTACTACATTTCCATTTTCACGCAGTTTATATTTTTTCCGGCAGGGCTGGGCACAATGACCACGATTCCCGCTTCGCCCTCCGATAATACTGCTAAAGAGACACTGCCCGGAATATGATATACAAAGGGCACCGTGTATGAAAGTCTCGATCTCAATGTTAGTATTCTTTTTTATATCTTTTATATCATCAAGTGACATTTCCCTTGCAAGTACAACCCTTTTAACACCCATTTCTTCCAGAAATTTAACTCCCCCAATGTTGTGTGTCGTCATCTGGGTACTTGCGTGAATCGGAATATCAATGGAAAGTTCTTTCACTTTTGAGAGAAGTCCCATGTCCTGTATAATTACAGCATCAGCTCCGAACTCGCTCAGTTGATAAAGGAGATTGATGGCATTATCCATTTCACTGTCTTTTATGAGGGTATTTACTGTTACGTATGCCTTGACCCCCCTCAGATGTGCATAGTCAATGGCATTCACAATACCATCAACCGAAAAATTGCCGGCAAACGCCCTGGCACTGAATATATTTGCTCCAAAATATACTGCATCGGCACCGTTCTCTACGGCTGCTATCAATGACTCCATATCTCCTGCCGGAGCTAGCAATTCAGGCGTTGTATTCATATTATGAATATTACAATGCTCTGGATATTATATAAAATTGCATATTGGAATTTGCAGTTGCCTATGCATCAACCCATTGTAAAAAAATAAAATGATAGGAGTCAAAGACTCCTATTTTTTAACAATATAGAGTTTGATCAGATAAACACAGATCAACAGTACCCCAAGATTGTAGAATGCCTTAAAAATTGAGATGTATTCATACTCAAGCCATGTCCTGATTATATCTTCCATTGAAAAATAAAGTTGGAAGGTGGCTACGAATAACAGTAGCATGGCAATGACGAACACTCCCTGTTTGAAATATTCTTCAAGTGTAGGTTTTGTAGCAGTTGTACCGTTCATTTCTCTCTCCTCCTTTGCATAAATACTGCTGATAATATCGCGACAAGGCCTAACAACATCCCAAATCCGGGTGTTTCTTCCATTGGCATTTCATCATACCAACCGGATTCTGCCTGTGGTACAATGAAATCACTGGTTTCGATGTGTTTCGTATCAATTTGCGTTCCTGCAGCAATCGTCATTTGGGGCTTAAGTTGCACGTAATCTTCACCGCGTTTGACAATGGTATCATTGTTCCATATCAACACTTCAACAATGTAGTTATATTGATTTGGAACTGTCAGGTTCAAACTTCTAATTACAGTGGTTTCGGGCTTGATTTTACCTGTCTGTATCCATTCCTTATCAGCGAGCAGACGTGCATCCATTTCCCGTGCCTTGATGAGCATTTGGTAATCGCCACTTGTACCGGCACCTTCATTTGTAAGATAGATGTCACTTTGTATCACCACTCTATTGCCATCGACTTCACGCACAAGGAAATCCATGCCTGCGACCTCAATACCAATATCCTGAACATCAGCCGGCAGGTTTTCTAAACTATAGATCGTTATTTCTCCGGTGTTCTTACTTTTATTTTCTTCAAACAATACAGCACTAATCCTGTATCCGCCTTCTTTTGGTAATTTAAGCGTTTGAGTAATCGTTACAGTGTCGCCTTTGCCAATAATGCCGATATCATCCTCTGCCTGCACCTCAAGCAAACCGGTTTTTGTACTGAATGCTTTCAGCAGTAGCGATGTGTTCTTGCTCGAATCGCCGTAATAGTTTTCAACATAGGTTGTGACATCAATATCTATAAATGCACTTTTTACTTCTTTTGCAGAAATATCCATGTTCGTAATTCTAAGCTGACTTTCTTCTTCAAAACTTCGAAGACATCCACTTGATAAAGTGACTGCAAGTAGAATAGATATTAATATCAAAATTTGAATTATGGTTGACTTGTATCTGATCAAAATATCACCCTCAATTTTGTATGGCGTGATGTAGTATTTAATACTGTTGATATGAATTTATTGTATCAGTTCCGCACATATTTTTATATTAATCAATATCAACGTCCTTTGGTGTGAGTTGGTAATTGCCACATATCCGAAATCGATTAATAACAACTTTAATTAATATTGGAACTATACACAATTGTATGAGTAATATGATAATGATAAACGTAGGAATTATTGGCGGTTCCGGATATACAGGCGGGGAACTGCTGCGCCTGCTTCTCGGGCATCCTTATGTCAATATTGAGGCTGCGACATCAAGGCGTCTGGCAGGTAAGGATGTGTGCGATACACATAAACACCTGCGTGGTTTTTTGGATATGCAATTCGAGGACTTGAGTCCTGATGAGATAAAGGAACGCTGCGATGTTGTGTTCGTTGCTGTTCCACACGGGACTTCGATGAATATTGTGCCGCAGTTACTTGATGGTAATAATAATGTTAAGGTTAAGGTCATTGACCTGAGTGCAGATTATCGTCTCAAGACAAGTGTGTTCGAGCAGGTGTACGGGATGAAGCACACAAACCCGATCGATGCGGTATTTGGTCTTGTTGAACTGCACCCAGATGTTGCGGATGAGATGTTCATCTCAAATCCAGGCTGCTACCCCACAGGTGCAACCCTCTCGGCAGCACCGCTTGTAGCTGCGGGTCTGGTCGATGCCGTGATCTTTGATTCGAAGTCCGGCATTTCGGGTGCGGGTATTGATCCAAGCGTGGCTTCGCATTATCCAAACATGGCTGAGAACATACAGCCATACAAGTTAACAACACACCGCCACCGCGCCGAGATATTCCAGGAACTCAACCGTCTGGACAATTCACTTACGAACATCAGTTTCACACCACATGTCATACCATCGGTTCGAGGAATACTGACTACGGCGCATATTTTTACAAAATCCACGCTTTCGGCAGATGAGGTTAAGCGCATATACACAGATTTCTACAAGGACAAGCCGTTCATTCGTGTGATAGATGGAATTCCAACGCTCAGCGCGGTCAGGGGCTCGAATTTCTGCGACATAGGTTTTGAGGTAGATGAGCATAACAGACGTGTTGTTGTGGTTTCTGCGATCGACAATCTGGTCAAAGGCGCTTCCGGGCAGGCGATTCAGAACATGAATTTGATGTGTGGCTTTGATGAAACCGAGGGTTTGTGGGTGGCTGGGGTTGCACCTTGATGTTTTTGGATATAATTGGATGTTTTTTTGATTGTTCTTGAATGAGCAAGAGTATAAATACAAATAAATTGTAATTACTGAAAAACAGTTAACTTATCAAAAACACATGTCGAACGAGGATAACTCGTTTATATGCGCTTATTTTAGGTTAATTGAATTAATAATCAGGGAAATTTATTGTATAGACAACAAGATCAAAATGCTTCGGCCTCCAATAGGTGCGTTTTACGATTTTACAATCGAGGACATTACCATAAAAGAGATTTAATTGCCCATATCCAGGGTTTGTGTTTTTTTTAAGCCAGATCGAAAGTTGGAGATAGGTTAATAATGATAATAAGATTGAAGAGTCATGCGTAAATTCGCTATTGCAACCTTGGTTTAAACTTGCATAACAGAACAAAATAAAGGAGATATAAATATGAGTGACGATAGAAGAGGTGGCGGCGGCGGTTTCCGTGGCGGTAGCAGTGGCGGAAGAGGCGGCAGCAGTGGCGGTAGTGGCGGTTTTAGACCAAGCGGTCCACGAGATATGCATAAAGCAAAATGTGCAGACTGTGGTGAGGAAACTGAAGTACCTTTCAAACCAGATCCAGAAAGACCAGTGTACTGCAGAGAATGCTACCCTAAACATAAACCAAAAAGATATTAATCCCAACAGGACACACTTAAGATATTAAAAGTGTGTTGGATGACATATATACTAACGAAAATAAAACAAAGCGGGTTAAAATGGATTTTTCTATTTTAACCAGCAATGTTTTTTTAAATTCATTGTTCATTAAATAAATTACACTGTTCTTTTTTTCAAATATTTGGATTGGATTTTGAAGCGACAAGACATGTTGACTTTATACAATCGAAAATTTATCACATGTGGGAGCAACATTTTTTAAATGCTACAAGGAAGTATATTTAAATAATATGGTGTACATTTTTATATATATATATTTAAACATGATTGGGTTGATAAATATGTATGAAAACGCAACAACTTTTGTTTCTGGAATTACAGCAGTTTTTGGTATATTCGGAATATTTCTTTTTATAAAGTTATTCGTATCATTGAAAAATATGAATTTGGACGTATTGAAAGCACGCGTATTTCTTTCAAATAATTTTATAATCAATAATGTTGTGATAATATTTATTGTAGGATTATTGATCGCAATCCACAATTTCATTGAATATTTAGGTTTGGGACAGCCTGAATTTTATTTTGGAACTCTTGCACCAATCTTCCCTGTACGACTATTTGCAGTTACAGAACTATTTGTTGCCATCTTATTGGTAGAATGGCTTATGTATCGATGGATAAAGATAATTAAAATATAAAGATAATTGTTTTTGTTTAGATGATGTAACGTTGTAGTGCAGAGTGTTTAATGAGTTCATGATAAAAACGATTATACCACCGCACAAGCGCGCGGCGTTGCCCTACATACACATAGAATTTTCAATCGCCACCAGCGCATTCCACAATTTTCTTGTAGTATCTAATTTATAGAATTATATAGTTCGAGTCAATCCGAGCATAGCGAGGATTTTCTCGTTGTATATAATCTATAAGATTATGTAGTCCAAGTAAATGCGAACGAAGTGAGCATTTTCTTGCACATTTTTTGCTGACGATTTAGATCATTCAATTTAGTATATATGGAACGTGCCGCCTGGCGGCGGTTGCATTGTTTTTAGTTTCAGATAGAATAATCACATTTACGCAGCCATCCTACTAAAGCTATACAAATACAGATAATTTCAGTACTTCACTAATTTTCCCTCACTAAATCCCTCATCGAATACACTCCACCACTCGCCTTATCATTAACTTTCTTCTCACCCATTCTTCGATTAGAAGTATAAACACATCAAATCTGAACAT
>JAUSPM010000205.1 GCA_030655675.1 Methanosarcinaceae archaeon
CTGATGCAGCACTGTGGTACAGAGTGTTTAATGAGTGCATGATAAAAACGATTCTACAATCCGCGCATGCGCGGCGTTACCCTATATACACATCGAATTTTCAATTGCTTCTAGCGCATTCCACAATTTTCTTGTAGTATATAATCTATAAGATTATGTAGACCAAGTAAATCTGAGCATCAGCGAAGAGTTTCTTGTAGTATATAATTTATTAATATATAGTGCAAGTTAATGCGAATGAAGTGAGCATTTTCTTGCACACTTTTTGCTAACGATTTCGATTATTCAATTTAGTATGTATGGAACGTGCCGCCTGGCGGCGGTCGCATTGTTTTTGGTTTCAAATCAAACCATTTCATTTGCGCAGTCATTTTAAAACAGCTATACAAATACAAAAATTTATTGTTGATGGAGGGGTGCGCCGCCTGCGGCGGATTGACTCTGAATCAAAACTACCTAAAAAAGTAAAAAAAATCGTTCACAACAGACGATCGGCAATATTTTCAGTTATCACGCGCTCACAATATTTGCATCGAAGCACGATCTTCCCCTTGGCTGATGTAACCGCAAATTTCGATGTCACCGGTTCACTGCTGTTTGAGATGCAATTTGGATTGATACAACGAACAACGCCTTCAATGTTTTGTGGTATCACAACGTGCTTTTTTTCAAAAACATCAAAATTGCGTATTATGTTAATTACCGCATTTGGTGCGATCAATGTGATCTTGTCAACCTCATGCACGTTCAACTCGCGGTTCTCGATCTTCACTACATCCTTTTTACCATGTTCACCCGATGCATTTATGACAACACTGACAACATCTTCAGACGAATCCGGTATCCCAAGTATCCGCAGGACGTTGAGTGACTGGCCTGCCTTGATATGGTCTATCACAGTCCCATTCTCGATCGGGCGAACCCTGAGTTCACGTTTTTGAGTTGTATTTGTATTTGGCGTCATTCAAGTACCCCCATCACAAGTGCGAGCAGTGCCATCCGAACAGGTACGCCGTAGAATGACTGGTTGAAATAACAGGCATGGTCAGTATCATCCACACGCGGGTCGATCTCATTGATCCTTGGCAGTGGATGCATGACCTTAAGTTTGGGGTCAGCCTTTTCAAGAAGTTGCGGTGTGATCAGCAAACTGCTTGCGACCTTGTTGTATTCTGCAGGGTCTGGGAAACGCTCTTTTTGGATCCTTGTGACATACAACACTTCTATATCACGTATCGCCTCTTCGATCGAATCGGTCTGTGTCACTTTGATATTGCGCTTTTTGAGATCATAAATTATCTCGTCAGGCAGACGCAATTCTTTTGGAGATACCAGTGTGATCTCTGCACCATAAAGGGATAGAGCGTAACATAGTGAGTGCACCGTCCTGCCATATTTTAGATCCCCGGCAAGTGCGATCTTAACACCGTCAAGATGACTTTCCCTTCTGATAGTATATAGATCAAGGAATGTCTGTGTAGGATGATGCCCAGCACCATCTCCGGCATTGATAATAGGCACAGATACAAGTTCAGAAGCCATTTGTGCAGAACCTTCTTTTGGGTGCCTCAGGACGATCGCATCGGAATATCCTTCGACCACACGGATCGTGTCAGCCAGTGACTCACCTTTTGCAATAGAACTTGCCTCAACAGAACCAAGATTTAACACTCTTCCACCAAGTCGGATCATCGCAGTCTCAAATGACATGCGTGTCCTTGTGCTTGGTTCAAAAAATAAAAGTGACAATACCTTCCCATCAAGAATATCAGACTTCTCCACACCTCGTGCAACGGGTTCAAGTTTTTCAGCGGTGTTGAGTATATGATCGATAGTTTCACGTGAAAAGTCCTTCATTGATATGATGTTTAGGTCTTTGAACGTCATCAGACTGATAAAAGAATTGCATGAGATATAATATTTACTAAACTGGTATATCCATTTGACCAAAATACTAGTGTTCTGAGAATTGTACATTTTATTTAGGCGTAATACTTTTTTTCAAAAACATCAATGAATAAATGTATATTCTATTCAGGCGTTAGATTTACATGTTAAATGAAGTTTTGTGAGTGAATTGTGGGCTTAACCAATGACACATGAAGATGTTGTTTATCTGAGGATAACTTGCGGCAATCACCGGGCTCGCCCTGCATGACATGGCGACCGTTCAATGTAAGAATCAATATTATAATGTAGTATAAATATTATAAATGTCTCATACCTAAAGAAGTACAAATGGGTCAAGGAAGATAATATGCAACGATACAGCAAAGATATCAATAAAGAAGACAGGATAATTGCATACTTTTCAATGGAAATGGGTTTTGAGTCTCACCTTCCGACATACGGTGGTGGACTTGGAATACTGGCGGGCGACACTATAAAGTCATGTGCTGATCTTGGCGTGCCGATAGTTGGAATTACGCTGCTCAATGAATATGGTTATTTTTTCCAGAAACTCGATCATGCTGGCAACCAGACAGAATGGCCTGTCCGGTGGAACAAGGACGATTTCCTGAAACTTTTGCCTGCAAAAACAAGTATACAGATAGCGGGTAGAGACGTTGTCGTGCAGGTATGGGAGTATACGGTTACAGGAATCACTGGTGGCAAGGTGCCTGTTTATCTTCTTGATACGAACCTGAAAGAAAACTACGATTATGACAGGTATATCACAAGCTACCTTTATGGCGGAGATTTGCAATATCGCTTCGCACAGGAGATGGTGCTGGGTATAGCCGGAGCAAAAATACTAAAAGAGCTCGGTCATACAAAAATACGCAAGTATCACATGAATGAAGGACATGCAGCCCTGTTGACTCTTGAATTGATGGAAACTGATAAGGTTGAGAATAACAAGACCAGTTATGATCTGAATGCAATTAGAAAGAGATGTGTATTCACTACACATACGCCAGTTCCGGCAGGCCATGATAAATTCACACAGGATATCGTGCAAAGCATGTACGGTGATATATCACGTTTCGGTATAGATGAGGACATATATACAGATGGTAAGCTGAATATGACTCTGCTGGCACTGCGCATGAGCTATTTTGTTAATGGTGTGGCAAAGAAGCATACAGAAGTCTCAAGAAGTATGTTCCCTGAATATAGCATAGATTCCATCACGAACGGCGTGCATTCGCCAACTTGGGTATCAGGTCCACTTAAAAAACTGTACGATGAGTTTATGCCAGGCTGGAAAAAAGATCCTTTTACGCTACGATATGCCCTCAGTATACCAAGACGCAGGATATGGGATGCTCACATGGAATCTAAAAAGACGCTGATAGATGAGGTCAATGTCCAGACAAATGCCGGTATGGATCAACATGTGTTGACAATAGGGTTTGCGCGGCGTTTCACAGCATATAAACGTCCTGATCTTCTGTTTCGTGATGTAGAAAGGCTAAGGAATATCAGCCGCAATATTGGGAAGATACAAATTGTCTTTGCAGGTAAGGCGCATCCGAGTGATTGGGGTGGCAAGGATATGATCAGGCAAATTCATGAGCGGATCAACGAATTAGGTGGCGATATCAAGATGGCCTATCTTGCTAATTATGATATGGATATTGGCAAGGTAATGACCTCAGGTGTGGATATCTGGTTGAACACCCCCAGACGACCACATGAAGCATCAGGTACAAGCGGTATGAAGGCATGCCACAACGGCGTCCTCAACCTGAGTGTTTTCGATGGCTGGTGGCTAGAAGGGCATATTGCAGATGTTACAGGATGGGGGATAGGCCCAAAACCCACTGATATAGAAACAGAGACTGAAGCAGATGATGCTGTGGATGCCGATGATTTGTACAAGAAACTTGAAAACGAGATTGTGCCGATGTTCTATAATGAACAGGCGAAATGGATGAATATGGTGCGTAGCAGTATAGCACTGAATGCATCTTTCTTCAATACGCATAGGATGGTGCAGCAATATATCACAAATGCATATTGTCATTAAGATTTGTGTTGATTTAACCATGCAATATTGCAGATGAAAAGTGCCAGAGCATATGATAAAAACTGCGTGATCACACGCAGTCCGACACTTTCCTGCACCAAGACTATTAAATATAAGGTATTTGTATAGCTGTGGGGAGATAACTGCGCAAATGAGATTGTCCTATCTGAATCCAAAACCAATACAACCGCCGCAGGCGGCGCATTCCCACAATACTAAAATAGGATGATCATTCATACCAATCGGATTGATCGTAATATATAATTTGAA
>JAUSPM010000206.1 GCA_030655675.1 Methanosarcinaceae archaeon
GTGCCAGTTCCTGCTTCAAACTACCAACTGCCGATGCTGCAATTATGCGTTTGACACCAAGTTTCTTGAGAGCAAAGATGTTTGCCCGCGAATTTAACATAGATGGCGATATCCTGTGCCCTACCCCGTGCCGTGGTAAGAAGCAGATGGTTTTGTCGCCGTGTTCACCGATCGTAATGTCGTCGGATGGCGGTCCAAATGGAGTATCTACATTGACTTCCCTTACATTATCAAGAAGACTTATGTCATATATTCCGCTGCCACCGATTATTGCAATATCCACAATTTCGTTCATTAGATTCCCCCTAATTTCATGCAAGTTTCCATAATGTTTTGCCGTCTTTCATCATTGAAGTAACTTTGCCGATGCGCACCATCTCATCAAGTACTTCCAACATGCGCCCGGGTTGTGCGATCTCAAATGTGATCGGGTCAAGTGTATGATATGTGTATAGCCCATGTTTTATTGCAGGAATGTCCCATGAATCCTTTTTCTCTTTTACCATAAGGCTTGAGATAATGTCCATCATGTCTTCGATGAAGTTCCATGGATATACGATCCATGCCCAGTCCTCTACACGTTCGCCGCAATAATCCGGGTCCATCTCGGATGTATAAAGATACTGGAGTGTCGCTGTCCTGACCTCTTTTGGATTTTGCTTGAGCACGTATTCCTTTGCATGTATCATGCTTTTGCCTGTGTCTGCAATATCATCCACGATGAGTACATTCTTACCGGCCACGACGGTATCTGCAAGTGGGTATTTTATAATAGGTTCATCTCCTGCGAGTGCTGTGCCGATGTAGTGTTCTATCTTAAGACTTGTCAGGTCATCAAGTCCAAGGAAATCACACATCACACGTCCGGCAAACCATCCGCCGCGGGCGAGTGCGATTATTACATCGGGTTCGTAGCCCGAATTTTTCACGTCATTCGAAACATCTCTGCAAAGGCTGTAGATGTAATCCCAGTTTGTAACTACACATTTGAATTTATCAGGTAATGCCATTTGAAAAGCCTCTTTTTTAATTAGTTTGACAATTTGATATTGTAAGTTCTAAATTATAAGTTATGACTTATAACTTTTGACTTATACTTTTGATGATAGCGATAGAGGTTCAGTGGGCTTAATTTGAACAAAAGTGACCCTCACCTAAAAAAACTAATAAAATATATACTACAAGAAAACACTCACTTCGTTTGCGTTAACTCGAACTATATAGTTCTATAAATTATATACTATAACAAAGCGAGAATTATTCACATCTCGCTCTTCAACTTCTCGACAAGTTCCTGCTGAATGCCGTCATTACGGTTGCCGCCACAAACCACACCGCGAACACCGATAATGTCCGGCCGGATGCGCTTCAACGCAGGCAGGTCTTCAAACTTGATAGTGCCCGCTATTGCAGATTCAAGTCCGGCATCACGTGCAAGTTTTGTAAATTCGGTAAGTTCTTCCTCGGACATGAACTCGAAAGTTGAGCGTCCGTCCTTGATCCCTGTATCCATCATAACTACATCGACACCTGCTTTTGCACCGATTGCAGGAAGCAACATGAGTGGGATGGAATTAATGCGCTCATAATCGGAATAACCGGATGCAACGACGATCTTTGATGGATCGTAATCCTTCACAGAGCGCACGATATTGGTAAGCATCTCAAGTGCCTGGTCCTCGGTTTGTATATCGTACAACCCAACCTTTACATAATCTGCACCCGCAACTGCTGCACCCAATGCAGCAAGTGATGCTGTTCCTGGTTTAAAGTTGAAATCCCCGATGGTTGCACTGAGTGGTTGTTTTGAATTGATGGCATTCTTCACGGATCTGATGATCCATGGGAAATTTGCACCCAGTGAACCTTCCTTCGGGTTTTTGACATCAATAATATCTGCACCACCATTAGAGGCAGCGATTGCTTCTTCTTCATTTATTGGACTGACAAGTAGTTTCATGGAACGCCCTCATATTTATATGGGTTTGAATATCTTTGTATTTATTAAATATGTTTCGAATCATCTTTGTATTAGATATATATAATCATGCTGTCGTTCATGCCCAGGGCGGAAATCGACAGAATTACCAACCTATTCACAAGTCCAGCTTGCTTTGCAACACTTCCAGGCCACTGGAAGTGATAGGTGCCGTCAAACCAAAAGAAGTGTACATCGCCGACCTGAATATCCTGCAAGGGATTGGTGAGCATGACACAAATTTTACTGACATACGTGCGGTTTCGCAAAAGGTCAAGACAATGCTCGATCCGGGCATATCATCTCTGCCAGATGTCGAAGAGGCACTTTCCCTTGCAAACAGTGTAATTCTTGGTACTGAAACCGCGTCATTGGATATGATATCGAATGCTGCATCAGAGTTTCCCGGGCGCGTGAATGTAAGCATTGATATCAAGAACGGCAGGATACTGACCCGCGATCCAGATATGCCGGATGATCCGATAGAGGTTATTGGCATGTTAAATGACATGGATGTCCGCGACATCATAATTCTGGATATGGATAGGGTTGGCACATCAAGCGGTGTAGATTCACAATTCTTAAGTAAGATTGCCACCACTTCCAAGCATGATGTGTTGCTTGGCGGCGGGATCAAGGATATGAATGATATTGAAACACTGAAGGTCATCGGACTAAAAGGTGCACTTGTGGCAACTGCCCTGCACAACGGCAAAATACCACTTAAAATGGTCCAATGATACAATGATGGTCGTTCATCGACTTTAAATTTAACATTTAACATTTAACTAAAACTTAAACAAAGTATAATTCTAACTATATTCACAGGTGAAAACAATGGCAGAAAATGAAGTTACTGAAAATGAAGTTGCAGAATCCGAAAGCGATGTATATACAGAAATAAAAATGGGTGCAGGCTGGTATCTTACGATCACACTTGCAAAAAGCGAGAAATATGACAACGAGTATATTGAGATCGCAAAGGAGCGCAGCGGGGTCAAACGTAGCCGATTCAACCTGAATCCAAAGTATGCACGGGTCTTAGGTAATGCTTTGTTGAAGTTCGCGGATGATAATAAACTGGAATAATCAAAATTCTAAATAAGTATTTGTTTATCTGATAAAATGTCGGCGCACATTTCAAATATCTAAAACCCCATGCATCAACCTCGCTGCAGGCGGCATGTTCCATACCTACCATCCGTTCACATTCGCAAAATACGCAGTTTTTATGTATGGCAATCCATACAAAAACAGATGTGTCGACAGCGATTGAAACTTCGATGTGTATTCAAGGTAGTAGTGAAGAACGGTGCCGCGCTATGCGCAGATGGTTGCGTCATTTTTATTTTCAACTCATTAATGCGCAACGCTATAACACAACTTTAGACCCGTTAAATAAATACCTAAATAATATTAATAACCGATGTGAGCAACTCTAATACATCGGTTTCTATTTCTTTTATTGACCTGTCAGTATCAACGATCACAAACCTCTGCGGGTCTTCTTTTGCAAGCCGAAGATAATTCGCACGCACACCTTCTAAAAATCCGATCTTCTCGAACTTGGTCTGCTCACCCCTGTTGCCACATCGCTCAACCGCGATCCCAGGGTCAATATCAAAAAGAATAGTCAGATCAGGCACAACAGTCCAACCTCTGTGAATAGATTGTATCCACTTTATAGGGTCATCGAACTTATCACTCAGGGTAACACCCTGATATGCATAACGGCTATCCGAATACCGATCAGAGATCACAATCTTTCCATTATCTAGTGCAGGCTGTATGATTTTTGAGATATGCTCGGCATGATCGGCTGTGAACAGGAACAGTTCTGCAAGGTGGTCTGTATCGGAATGAATGGCACGCTCGACCGCTTCACCAACCCAGCCTGTTGTCGGCTCTCTGGTAAACACCACATCTATCATAGAAGGATTCGCCTTCAACCGCTCCAATGCTGTAGATTTGCCGGAGCCGTCGATACCTTCCAATGTGATAAGTTTTCCCCTCATGATTAACTACCGTTTTGTAAAATCAAATATCTACGTGCGTTCTGTGTCTTCACTGCCGCATTGTGGGCACTTTATAGGAATAAAATTGGGGTCAGCCTGAAATACGAAATCGCAAACATTGCACCTGAAATATACCATTGATTGATTTATGTCATCCATTTTAATCACCTTAAACATATAGATTTTAGACTAAGATTTATATTCAGATTCTAGTTAAGAACCAATAATAAGTTATTCAGCAAATAATATTAATGTGCCGATGTCGTAATAACATCTGCAAGGTGACATACAAAGAGGATTGCAATATATATGACAACCATCGGAGTAATAACACGCGGAAAATATGGCAAGCGACTCATTGAGACCATCCTGTCGCAAACTGATTTCAAAGTCATATCAGCCGACATTCCCGCAAATCTCCCCGAGTTCATAGAAGACCCCACTCTTTTTATTGAAAAACTAAACCTCAACAAGGATGTGTTCAATGCAGACACTATCATAACTTACTCACTACACCCGGACCTCATCCCGGAGATTGCAAAACTTGCAGGAAAAAACGGCGTGCGTGCACTAATCGTACCCGGCGGCGTATCTCGTGCACCAATTGGTGAACTGGATGAGATTTCAAAGCAATACGGCATGTACATTGAAGTAGATGATATCTGCTGCACACTAAAACCAAATCCCGCCGCCCCGGAATTCACATCAAAATTTGGAAGTCCGGTTCTTGATATCAAAACACGTGAAGGAAAGATCGTTGACGTAAACGTGATCCGCGGTGCTCCATGTGGCAGTACATGGAAGATGGCAGAAAAACTGATCGGGACTTCGGTCAGTAATGCTCCCGCGCGTGCAGGTTTGCTGATCCAGCAATATCCATGCCGCGCAGTAAGGGGAAAACTAGGGGGAATTCATGAATCGGCGCTGATTCATAAAAATGCTGTTGAGCGAGCACTTATTGATGACAATAATGACGATTGAGCGGCATGTGCGGTTATGGTTACGGTTATGCAATGGAATCTGCAATTGATTTCCATTCAACAATCCTTTTTTCGGAGTATCTTCTGTTCGCACCGCTCGAAGAGGGCAGGACTTTTGTCTCAATCCTATATTCGCTGAATATCTCTTCAAATTTCCCTGCCTCTTTGCCATTGAAAAAGACAAGCCTAAGATTCGGGGCAACATTCTTGAGGTTGGAAAAGTCGTTGATTTCCTCATTCTTTATATTTGAGTCCAGGCTACCTTTCCTTTCACTTGTCGAAAGAACGTCCCAAAGCCCAATGCCGTGTTCCTGGAGTTTTTGAATCTTATAATCATAATCAAGTACAGTGATATCCTCGCCAATGACCTCACTAATAAGTCTCCAAAAATCATTTACTGGATTACCATAATATTGTTGCTTGCGTATGGATTCATCACTTGGCAGGGAGCCAAGAATCAAAATACGTGTATTTGTATCAATTATCGGGGCAAGACCTTTCTTTTTCATTGTATCGATTTTTCAAATATCAATTAGATATTAAACTTAATACAGTGCAACAACACGCCGCAGGCGGCACATCCCTGCACCAATGATCAAATACACATGCATTGAATCCGTACATTGAATCCGTACATTGAATTCATGTATTAAATCCATGCATCTCCCATAACATGAATTGCCAGTACGTGAAACGGCATCCTAAACTATATCCGAAACGGCGCGCAAAGCATCATTCTAATGCTGGTGGGAACGCGCGCGCTTCGCGCGGTGGTTGCATCGGAATTTTGAATGTTTTATTCACATCACTTATGCGCAAAATACGCAACGATTTCATGGTCTACTGAATCAATCCTACAGAATCCAAACCTTTCGAACTGCACCAGATTGTCCAGTTCATTCGCGATCTGCCTTTCGCCGATTCCATTGAACTCGCCATGGGGTGCCAGAACTTTCACGGGTGCTCCGTCTATTGGTGCCCAGTGGATGATTCGGATGCGTTTTTCTCCTTTGATGACTGTATCCATTGAATCGCTGGTATGCTTCGCCTGAAGCGGAGTAAGGGAGGTTATCTCAATGCTGTACAGGTCTTTTAAACGAAGTTTGTCACCGACTTCCAGGCTTTCCGTGTCATCCTTGCAAATGAACATTTTTGTGCCGACTTCAATTGTGCGATGTCCTCTATCTTCGGTCGGGTGAAGTGGTGGTGTTGCAGTTCGCGGCTCAGCACCCTGTATCTCCATCTCTACCGGGTCCCAGACAAAGAAATATCTGTTTGCAGTCAGATCAACCAGTTTCCTGTTCTCTGCATACAGGGTATCAAGACTGATGCTCACATCGGTCTCGCCGACTCCCATCTCGATCATGAATTTACGGATAGCCTCGGGTTTGATACCCCTTCGCCTCATAGCGCGCAGTGTTGGGAGACGGGGGTCGTCCCAGCCTGAGTATTCGCCTTCCTCTATCGCGTGGCGAAGTCCGCTTGTGCTGAACTTGCCGAACTCATGGATCTTAATGCGCCCCCAGTGTGTGGTCTTCGGATAATCCCATCCCAGATATTTGTAGATGTAAGTCTGCCGTGTTTCGCTGTCCATCAGGTCCTTGCCCCTGATAATGTGAGTCATGCCGAGTTCATGGTCTTCAATGGCACCCTCAAAGTCAAGAAGAGGCCAGACTACATACTTATTGCCAACTTCCGGGCGGGGGTGCGGCATTTTTACTATCCTGAAAGCACCGAAATCACGGATTGCCGGATCCTTGTGCTTGATGTCTGTCTTTATGCGAAGAACAGCAACCTTTTCCTCGTATTCATTCGCAATCATTTTTTTCCAATGGTGCAAGTTGACCTCAACGCTCTCGTCCCTGTGCGGGCACGCCTCTTTTGCATCCTTGTAATTCTTAAAATCGCCACCTTCACAGAAACAGACATACGCCTGCCCCATCTCGATCAGTTTTTCTGCATAATCGTAATATATTTGAATCCTGTCGGATGCGATTACCACTTTATCCGGTGCTGCACCAAGCCATGTGCAGTCCTCTATGTACCAATCATATGCCTCAAGCATCGGACGTTTGGTCTGCGGGTCGGTGTCATCAAAACGTATGATGAAGGTTCCACCATACTTTTTGACGTATTCGGAATTGATCACAATCCCTCTGGCACTGCCGAGTGTCGGAGGGCCGTTGGGGTTTGGTGCAAAGCGCATGACCACTTTTTCACCTTCCTTTACAACCAGTGGTTTTAATCCTTTATCCGGCTCTTTTTTTACACTCAATTCATCTATCAGTTCTGGTGCGATGGTTTCAAGTCTTACTCGCCATGAATCAATATCCCCTTTTGCGACTTCATCGAGTATCTTGGCAATTACGGGATTAACCTCTTTTGCCATTGGGCGAAGATGAGGGAATTCACCCATAACACGCCCCATAACCGCCCCGATCTGCGGTGCTTTGCCATATTTTACTGCGTTTTGTAATGCATATTTCTCAATAGCTTTTGTGTCATCTTCAGTTAATGTCATCAGTATTCTCCATGAGTATAATTGTAATTTTAAATGTCAAAATCATAATATCAAAAGTAATGTTGAAAAAACCATATCAGATGGATTTTCCAATCTCACGTATGCGTTCTGTTTTATGAACTATATTTTCCATTTCATCGTCAAAATCAGATATAAACTCTTCTACCTGCTTACCGGCAATCGCACCACTTGCAGAAGGTTTAATAAGTTGCTCAAGTTCCAATACGCGAAGGGAGTATCTCACTTTATGAGTAGGCATTTCAGTCTCTTCTGCTAATTTCAAGATTCCAATCGGACCACTTTCTATGACCTTTTTAAGAACTATCAGGTGTCGTTGTGTCAGTTCAAGTTCCTTGTTGATCTGATCAAACAGCATTATACCACCTCGTTCCTCAAAATTCCGATGCCCTCTATCTCAACCTCAACAACATCCCCACGATGCAGTTCACCAACACCTGCTGGTGTACCTGTTGCAATGATGTCACCGAGTTCAAGTGTCATGATGCCTGATATAAACTCAATTAGTGTTGGTATGTCGAATATCAGGTTTGATGTGTTTGAATCCTGCCGCAATTCTCCGTTTACTCGACTCTTGATGGATGCATTTCCAGGGTTGAACTCTTCATGTGAAGCAATGTATGGGCCAAACGGCGCGAAGGTATCAAAACTTTTGGCACGCGTCCACTGTCCATCCTGTCGCTGAAAGTCGCGTGCAGTGACGTCATTGAAACATGTGTAACCTGCAATGACATCATATGCGCGGTCGGCAGTGATGTTGCGGCATCTTTTTCCGATCACCACTGCAAGTTCGGCTTCGTAATCGACCTGCTGGCTTGCTTTTGGATAAATAATCTTACCACCGTGACCAATTACGGCAGAAGGCGGTTTCATGAATATTACTGGCTCATTCAGGGTCTCCATGTTCAATTCTTTTGCATGGTCATGGTAATTAAGCCCGACACATATTATTTTGGATGGTTTTGTCGGCGGAAGTACTTCCAGTTCAGATAGTTCGAATGCTTTGCCACCACAGTCACCTTTGGCTGTGACGCGGGTGCCGTTTACTTCGCCGTAAAATGTATCGTCACAGTGTTTGAATCGTCCGATCATATTTGTCACACTTAAAATGATTCCAATTTTTCAAGATATCGCTTTTCTTTCATGCAACCATTTTCTCCGAATATCCATTCTTTCTTTGACACTTGTAAACTGATTATCCCTGATTCTCGGAACCATGTCTGCCCACAGTTTCCTGTATCTGTAAAAATAGGCTGAAAGGTCTACTTCATTTCCATATACAAGTACATACTCGTGAATTATCTCTATCTGGATATAAAGCGGCAGTTTCTCGAAAATTTTAATATCGTACTTACCGCCAAGTTTCCTGTTAATGTCTCTTAAAAGATCATCATTTGTAGGTTTCACTATACATACATCGACATCTGATCTTGATGTCATATCCCCACGTATGTACGATCCAAAAATAAGAATGCCAAAAGCATCATTCTTGAATTGGTCGAAGTCCTTCTTTATGTCCTGATCTGTTAATGTCATAATGGTCTGGCAGTTAGTATCTGTTTAAATAGATCATGCCTCACAATCCGTAGATTTAAGGATAAGCATGTCTGTTAATAGATAAACACTTTTGTTTTCATTGTAGATAAATAACTCCCATTTAGATTATTTATTAAAATTCACACACAACGAAAAAATGTATTATTCACACCATTTTGTGATAACATTTTTTAAAAATACAGTCTTTCAAAATCTGCTGAAAATATGTATTTTCGCCTTCTTTCCAGTATTTTCATACAGATGACTTTATATTATTTCATGCCAGATATTTCTCATGACCGAAAAAATCATTTCAAGTGTCCTATTCGATACTTCATTTTTACTTAAGGAGTCACAAGATATCGATACTATCATCAAGACATTGCACAAGGACAGGGTCTCATCCTACATTTCCCCTACGATCAAGAGTGAACTGGATGACCTGTATTATGTTGGCCGTATTTCTGAGAGCCAGTACAAAAAAGCCATGAAAAGATGTATGAGATCAAGGGTCAGCAGTATTGAGACCACCCGGAACTATCTTCAAAAAAGCATGACTGGGGAGTGTATGATCTCCATGAACAATGAGCATGGAGTTTCACCGGTGAATATTAGAAATGATTGCAATGTCCTGACATCCGGTCTCAGCCACGATATTGATATGATACTGTCAGAGGACTTCCATTTCACATCAAAATATACTGCAAAAAGTAGTAGAGGCAGTAAGTGGTAAAATATGTGAAAAGTTTGGCAAATTATGTGATTCTGAAATCTTGCTTCTAAATAAGGACATATTTCTGGCATCTTACAACGACACAAAAGTGGACCTCGATGTAATGGAGTCGATGAAACAGCATGTGAGAAAAGATTCAAAGGTTATGGGCCAGTAGATAGACAGTTTAAATTATGATGTAGCGGATTTGTGTGCAAAAATATGAATAATTTCACACAATTTTTCAGATAATCGCCGGCAACTGTCAAAGTGGCTAAATTGTTTTTGATTTAATTTAATCATTTTTCGTATTTGTATAGATGTGATAAGATTGTTGCATAAATGAGATTGTTCGATCTTAAACTAAAAACAATGCGACCGCCGCCAGGCGGCACGTTACGTACATACTAAATTGAATAATCGAAATCGTTAGCAAAAAGTGTATTAAAAATTGTGAAATGCGCTAAAAGCAATTGAAAATTCGATGTGTATGTAGGGCAACGCCGCGCTCTTGCGCGGGTGGTATAATCGTTTTTATCATGCACACATTAAACACTCTGCACTAAAGCGCTGCACTAAAACGCTGCACCAGATAAACAAATACCATTTTTCTAATTTAAGATGTAGCATGTTGAAAAGACTTATTGCCAATTGAAAATAATATATTGTTAGGGGAGTAGTATGAAACCGATCAATCCAGCAATTTTATGCCTGTGCTTATTGTTATTCACTGTTATTTCCGGGTGTGTGTCATCACCGAAAGAATCCACAGTTGATGGTAATGAGGACAGCAATGAAATCAACGTATTTGTATATCTGTGGGGAGATAACTGCGCAAATGAGATTGTCCTATCTGAATCCAAAACCAATACAACCGCCGCAGGCGGCGCATTCCCACAATACTAAAATAGGATGATCATTCATACCAATCGGATTGATCGTAATATATAATTTGAA
>JAUSPM010000186.1 GCA_030655675.1 Methanosarcinaceae archaeon
CGTTAATAAACTCGGACCAATGAAACAGATAATGAGCATGCTGCCACTTGGTGGAATGGGTATGAAAGTATCTGATGACGCATACAAGGTAACAGAGGACAAACTTGGCAATTACCGCATCGTCATGGATTCCATGACAGAAGAGGAATTGTTAAACCCCCGTGTTATTGGCAGTGCGAGGATAAAGCGGATAGCAAGAGGGGCAGGCAAGGGTCCTGAAGTTGTGCGTGAACTTTTGAAATATCACAAGATGATGCAGACCGCTATGAAAGGATTTAGGGGCGGTAAGTTCAATATGAACAAAATGATGAAAAAGATGGGAATGTAATCAAACATACCATCTTTTCGAATCTTCAATTATGTTTATACATCATGACTTCATAATCATTGAAGGGTGAGAACATGGCTTTGTTAAAAGATGATGATCGAAAACAGATAAAAGAGATTTTTGAGCAACTTCAAAATGACGTTACACTTTCTTTTTTTACACAGGAATTTGAATGTAATTTTTGTCAACAAACTCGTGAACTGGTTGAAGAACTGGAACTTCTTTCTGATAAGATCAATATTGCGATCTATGATTTTGTGAAGGATGCGGATAAGGTCGCAGAGTTCAATATCGAGCACATCCCTGCAATTGCAGTATCCGGCAAGACTGATTATAAAATACGATTTTACGGTGTCCCTGGAGGATACGAGTTTTCCAGCCTCATGAATGCCATTATCAATGCATCCATGAATCTGACAGCTCTGGAATATTCGACAAAGGAAAAGTTAACTTGCATTGATAAACCTGTGAAGATCCAGGTCTTTGTCACGCCAACCTGCCCTCATTGTTCAAGTGCAGTACAAATTGCACACCAGATGGCGATTGAAAACCAGTATATCGAAGGCATAATGATCGAAGTCACCGAATTCCCAGAACTTGCGAACAAGTATAATGTGTATGCTGTTCCAAAGATAATTATCAATGATGTTGTGGAGTTCGAAGGAGGAGTTTCTGAATCGGAGTTCTTACAAAAGGTGTTGAGCGCTGTTGGAATCGAACCTCCTAAACCGGAGAGTACAATTATAGATCTCAAAGATATGCCTGATACCCCGATACATATCACGGATTTCGATTTTGATGCTATCATAAGCGGCTACCCACTGGTCCTGGTCGATTTCTGGGCTGAGTGGTGCGGACCGTGCCACATGGTTGCGCCAACAGTTGAATCGCTTGCCAAAGAACATTGCGGAAAACTGGTTTGTGCAAAGGTCGATGTGGATAGGAATCATGAAAGTGCAACCAAATTCGATGCTTCAAGTATCCCGACTTTGATATTGTTCAAGGATGGAGTTGAAGTTGAACGGATGGTTGGCG
This sequence comes from Methanosarcinaceae archaeon, assembly GCA_030655675.1. GTDB lineage: Archaea > Halobacteriota > Methanosarcinia > Methanosarcinales > Methanosarcinaceae > Methanovorans. The sequence goes on from JAUSPM010000186.1 coordinate 1,364, forward strand.
CAGCTCCGAAAGCGCAATTCGATGATATGTTGAAAGTGTATTTGTGAGTTTAACCTAACTAGCACTCTTTTTCTTCAAGACACATCTCCATTACTTCATGGATATTTTTTAGTGCCTCATCGAGCGTCTCACCTTGAGAATAACATCCTTTCAAAATCGGACATTCAACTACAAAAAAACCATCCTCATCTTTTTCTACAAAAACAGGCAGATGCAATTTAGAATGTGATATCATTGTAATCATGTTTGAAATGCAAGATAACGATTTAAACATATCGGAAGATAATCAATACCCCTCACAAACCTCAAAAAAGTTCATGAACAGTTCTTCGCCTTTATCCGTGTGCGCAACCTCCGGGTGCCACTGCACACCATAGATAGGCTTTGTAGGATGGCGCATTGCTTCGATCTCGCAGATGTTGGAGCGTGCGAGTTGGATAAATCCTTCCGGCATGACCGTGACCTCGTCAGCGTGTGATGCCCAGACCGATGTTTTGGGACCGATACCCCTCAGGATGTCATCCTCGTCGATCACTTCGATCTCGACATCAGCGTATCCGCCATGTTCGCCAGGACCTACCTCTCCGCCGAATGTTTGTGCAATAAGTTGATGCCCGAGACATATTCCTAAAATTGGTAAATCGATCTTTTCAATGTATTCAGAACCGATACCTGCGCGCTCCATTGTGGGACCGCCGCTTAAGATGAGTCCGTCCGGTTCTTCTGCCATGATCTCTTCCACAGTAGACATGTTCGATACGATCTTTGTATCCATGTCAAGGTCGCGTACTGTTCGATGGATCAGATGACAGAATTGTCCGTAATTATTTATGACCAGTATCGTTAGTTCTCTCATAATAGGTTAGTCCATCTTTTTGAAAAAATACATGTGTCTCTGTGTGCAATAATAGAATGCAGGATAATGTATATAAAAATATTCAAACCACTTTGATCTTTAATTTATGATTACTGCTCAAAATGTTGCAATTCAAAAATTATCAATAATTTCCATCATGAATTTTCATCGAAAATTTATATATAAATCCTCCATCTCAAAATAGGCTGATTTTAATCGATAAATTATTATTCATGTTCATTTAAAATGGAAAATATAGCAGATTGAAAAATTCAAATGTCTGCAACAAAGGATGATAATCATGGTTAAAAATGAGAAATCTAACGACATTCGCATATATCAGCTAAAAGTAACATTGAATGATATTAAACCTCCAATCTGGAGAAGGATACAGGTTAGAAGCGATATAACGCTATTGCAGCTTCATCAGATAATACAGGAAACCATGGGTTGGTATGATTGTCACCTCCATCAATTTATAATCGGCGGGGAGACATATAGTATACCTGTACCTGTGGATCCTTTTGAAGTGATGGATGAAAGAAATATAAAATTAAATCACTTCATCAAAAAAGAGAAATATCAATTTGCATACGAATATGACTTTGGAGATTCCTGGTACCACATAATTCTAGTTGAGAAGATCCTTTCGCCAGAATCGAATATACACTATCCTGTTTGTCTAAAAGGCAAACGTGCATGCCCACCGGAAGACTGCGGCGGAGCTTATGGTTATGAAGAATTCCTCGAAGCAATACAAGATCCTAAACATCCGGAACATGAAGAAATGCTTGACTGGATAGAAGATGATTTTGACCCTGAAGAATTTGATCTTGATGATATCAATAAAATATTATCCAAGATAAAGTAAGATAACACAGGTGTTTCAAATGGGTATGAATTGCCATGACCATTTCATATTCCGTATTTGTTTAGTCGGTCTAAAGTTGTGTTGTAGCGTATGCGGATTTATGGGTGAAAATAAAAACGGTACTACCACCCGTGCGTAGCGCGGCACCGTTCTTCACCACTGCCTTGAATACATATCGAAGTTTCAATCGCTG
>JAUSPM010000217.1 GCA_030655675.1 Methanosarcinaceae archaeon
ACGGATTTTTTGTGGTTTTCCATCGACCATGACTTTGACTTTTTGCAAATTAACATTCCATTTACGACGTGTAGCACGAAGTGAGTGAGAACGTTTGTTGCCTGAAAGTGCCTTCTTACCGGATACGGCGCATACTCTTGACATACCGTAACCCCCCTTTCTTGTCTTATTTGTGCTTGTAAACTATATCATACGTCTATTTAAAATGCAAGTACAAACAATATGTTTTCAGCTTCGTTTAATCTAAGATTTGCAATGTCTTGGTTGATTGAAAAAGATACATCCACTTTGAAGAGATAAGTTCCATTGCATGGGCTTACAGTGATCAGACAGAGAAAGACACGGTTGAGAAAGACTGTGAACTGGATCTGAAATATGCTAAAATGGGTGTGACAAGCATCATTGGTTCACAGGAAAAAGCGGTGAACCAATGATGGGCAATTTGGAAGCAGTAACGTCCACCGCATTAGGGATTAAGAACGGGTGCTGTCGGGCTGATGTAAATTATTTAAAAATTAAGGGATTAAGGCAGACAAGATTGGGATCGATCGGTGATAAACCGAGGGTAGAAGCCACATGACTGCCGTAGATGAAGGTAAAGATGGAACGGGGACATTCCATCTTTATTTTATCGCGCTGGTAGTTGTTGATGTGATTCATCATGGTCGCCAGCTGGTGTTGAGTGTAGTTGTCGAAAGAGTGTCCTTTCGGGACAAATCGACGGATGAAGGCATGGTTGCGCTCACACAGGGCTTTCTGCTGAGGGGACTGAGGATCACAATAGAAAAGGCGCGTCCGGAGAATTTTCTGAATGATGTTGCCGTCATTATCGAAGAGACAGGCATTTTCCAGACGTTCCGGATTTGAGAATTCGGTTCCGTTATCCGTCAGAATGCAGGGGAACAAGCGAGTAAAATCATCATGTCCGAGCCGTTGATAAAGGTCATCGAAAATTTCAATGACCGAAGCGGAAGTATTGGCCTCGCGTTTGAAACACAGTTGCAGGGAAGCGGCTTGAAAATACAGGGTCAACAAGACGGACTGCCCTTTTTTTCCTTCGACGGTGTCCATTTCCACGACCGGACAATCCGGGTGCTCTTGGATAAACTGCTGAAAATCCAACCAGGTGCGGTGCTTTCGGCAGCGGAAGTCGATCGCGTGTTCAACGGACCGTTTTCGTGGCCGGTAACGGACCTTCGCAGGCAAATCAATGTTGCGTGTTTCAAACATACGCCGGTCAATCAGCGTATATAAGTGGCGCTCGCTCATAGGCAAGATATCCCGATTGTTATGCGCGATGTGGTGAATGGACTGAGAACGATCGACAATCAATTCTAGCAGCAGTTTTTCGACCCGCGCGAGTTCTTCGGGTGTATAGCCATGTCCCTGACGAGAGACACTCAGTCGCTGACAAGCAAGTTGTTGTGCCTTGTGGGCAAGGTAAAGTCGCTTGGTCATTTTACAGGAGTAACGGATTGAGCACCCATTGCACACATATGGGGCATGGGATTGCCGAGAACAGGATGCCTTGACAAAGTCCGGACAAACCGCGTTGCATTTCGAACAGGACCGACAGGGACGGCGGTGGAAATCACATCGCGAACACAAAAAACGCTTACGACATTGAGCTGTTTTTGTACAATCGTTGATGTATGCACCGCGATTGGGAATCTTGCTCCACTCGGCATTGCGAAGGATCTCTCTGCGGATACCGGACAGGTCACGGCTCAGGGAGATGGCAATCTGCTTGAGGGTATGATGTTGATTGAGCATGACTTCAATCTGATTTCGCTCAGATGAACTCAAGTGGGTGTATGTATCCATAGAAACCTCCTTACCCAACAGCACCCAGTTCAATTTCATTTTGAACTCCTTACGTCCACGATGCAAGTTGAAGTAGTTATATCCATTCGGACTGGATGTTACTAATTCAATTAACGAAATAGCGGCGCATTTGCGCTGCTTCTTTTTTATATTTTTGGGTGTATGATATAATCATTAAGGGGGATTTATGAGTAAAAAGTCAAAAATAATCTTTGTTATTGCATTGGGATGCATTGTTATGGCTCTGACCGACGGTATTTGGCAGCCAGGTTATGCAATGAAATCAGCTGTTAAGATATTCTTCTTTTTGGCAATGCCGGTCATTATTCTCAGAAAAGAGCAAATATCCAAATTCTTTGGTTTTAAGAAGAAAACCTTACCCAAACTAATAGCACTTGGGCTGGGGATTTATGCTTTCATACTCGCGGCCTATTTTGTTTTAGGTCCATATTTTGATTTCTCTTCTGTCGTAGGCGGTCTTCAGGATCAACTGGGAGTGAATGCGGGCAACTTCATTTATGTTGCTACGTATATATCGCTTATTAACTCGTTGTTAGAGGAGTACTTTTTCAGAGGGATCGCTTTTATCGAACTTAAAAGATGTACATCCAGACGTTTTGCATATGCATTTAGTGCGTTGATGTTTGCTTTATATCATGTGGCGATGTTGATAGGATTGTTTGACTGGTATTTGATTGTACTTATGTTGGTTGCATTGGTGGTTGGCGGATTTATTTTCAATTACATCAATGAGAAAGAAGAATCAATTCTGGCTTCTTGGACCGTTCATTTATTTGCGAATCTCGCAATCAATACGGTCGGACTGTTGTTGTTTGGTATTTTGTAAAGGAGGGTGATTATGCTAGATCCAATTCCGCGTATATTACTGTATATGTTTACTTTTTTCTTGGCAATGGCGGGATTAAGTAGTGTGGATTTTACGAAGTTTGTCAGAAAAAACAAAGTGACTGAAGCACAGATTTTATACATATCCGTTGCCATGGTACTGGCTTATGCAATGGCCCAATTTCTTTTAGCCTTATTGTGGAATTAAGGTGAAATGTGGTTTGGCTTTGATTTTTTGTGTTATAATATCGGTGCTTGACTAAATGGAGGGTTTTTATATGTTTTCTAAACTAGTTGGAATAGATTTAGGTACTGCGAATATGTTGATTTACGTTAAAGGTGAAGGGATCGTTTTAGATGAGCCTTCAGTCGTTGCGTTAGAAGCTGATTCAAAGAGATGTCTT
>JAUSPM010000218.1 GCA_030655675.1 Methanosarcinaceae archaeon
AGATCAATATCACTCCCATATACCCTGAGCGACCTTGCCCTTGTATATGTCGAAAAGTCCTCAAAGCGTACTTTAAGTGTAATTGTCTTGAACAAAAATTTCTTTTTAATCAATGATACGTGCACACTATCTGACAATGAGTCGAGAACCTGACCTATAACAAATGGGTCTTCTGTATCCTCATCAAACGTATCTTCGTTACTGATGGACTTGACATCCCCGCGCTCCTCCACCTCCGCCTTATCAATGCCTCTTGCCATTTGATGCATCTTAAGGCCAAACTTGCCAAACCTCTCAAGCAACAATTGAACATCACATGCAGCCAGATCCCATATCGTCTCAACATCCATACTTTTCAGTATATCAGCAGTCTTCTTTCCAACGCCTGGAATTCTGGACACTGGCAAAGGAGTTAGAAAATCCACCACATCCTCTGGCTTCACAATAGTCAATCCATCCGGCTTTTGGAAATCAGATGCGATCTTTGCAACCAATTTATTCGGAGCAACCCCAATCGAACAAGTAATCCCCTCCCGTAAAAATATCTCATCTTTTATTTTCTGGGCAAATCGGAATGCTGCAGCATGATCGGCCACCTGCATGCTAACATCCAGATACGCCTCATCCACACTCACCTGCTGGAACCGGTCTGTGAATTTCCGCAAGATTTCCATTATCTGCTTTGAGGCCTCTTTGTACAGACTCATGTTCACTGGAAGGAACACAGCATCTGGACACAGTTTGTATGCCTTAGAGATAGGCATCCCCGAACGTATGCCAAATTTTCTGGCTTCATAAGAACATGTACTAACAACACCCCTGCCCGCGCCGTTCTTTGGATCAGAACCAACCACAACAGGCTGCCCTTTTAGCTGAGAATTGCCCCTAACTTCAACTGATGAGTAGAAACTATCCATATCTACATGGAATATGATTCGAGTTTTAGATGGTACAGGTTTTGCAGGTTTTGCAGGTTTTGCAGATGTTCCAAGTATTGTGGATGTATTCATTGCTTGTTATTTCAACTCCTTCATTGAAATGATTAACCATCCAGCCCAAAATGGTTTAACCACAAAGGCCATCGAAGACCTCATATTTTATGAATATAGGATGCTTCGGATGAGTTCACAATTTATTATCAGTAATATTGCAAAAGACCTTGGATTAAATGATCTTTCAGTTACAAATACAGTTGAAATGTTTGAAGATGGGGCAACCATCCCTTTCATTGCACGGTACCGAAAAGAAAAGACCCATGGACTGGATGAAACTGCTATCCGTTCCATATCTGAAAAACTTGAATATTACAATGAACTTGAAAAAAGAAAAGAAACCATTTTAAAGACAATTGAGTCCCAGGATAAGCTAACTCCTGAACTGAATAGAAAAATACTTGGCTGCACCGATAAAAATGTCCTTGAGGATATGTATCTCCCTTTCAAGCCCAGGAAAATGACACGGGCGACCATTGCAAAAGAAAAGGGTCTTGGGCCGCTTGCTGATCTGATATACCTTCAGCAAAATATAATCGGGACAAAACAATCAATCGTCTCAAAATATATCGATCCAGAAAAAGGAGTACAGACATACGAAGATGCACTAAATGGTGCTCTGGATATCATTGCTGAGTTTATATCAAACAACGAGTTCATTCGAGGAATGGTGAGGAACAATGTTCAAAAAAGGGGTTTCATATCTTCAAAGGCAAAGAAGGACTGGATTGAAAAAAAATCAAAGTTTCAGAACTATTATACATTTTCTGAATCAATACAAAGATCACCATCACACAGGATGCTTGCGATTCGACGGGGATCCTCAGAGGATGTACTTACTTGGAAGATTGAAGTTGATGAAGAGCGCATAATAGGTTTGATTGAGTCAGATGTTGTCAAAAGAAAGGACTTTTTATTCACTTCAGAACTAAAGGATTCAGTAAAAGATAGTTATAAAAGATTGATATTTCCATCCATTGAAAAAGAAGTATTCAACCTCAAGATGGAGGATGCTGAAAAAGAGGCTATAAAGGTATTTTCAAGGAACCTCAAAAATCTGCTTCTGTTCCCCCCTGCCGGCGGTAGGATAATAATGGGTATAGACCCCGGTTACAGGTCAGGTTGTAAGGTTGTTGTTATCGACCAAAAAGGCGATTTTAAGAAATTTTATGCAATCTTTCCCCATGAACCACAAAAAAGAGAGGATGAAGCATCCAGAATTATCCTGGATCTTATTGAGCAGTTTGGAGTTGAGCTGATCTCAATTGGAAATGGTACTGCTTCCAAGGAAACCGACATTTTTGTAAGGGATATCATAAAAAGGCACGATCTCAACGTAAGATCAGTTGTGGTCAGTGAGGCAGGGGCGTCGGTCTATTCTGCGTCTGAAAATGCTATTCGGGAATTCCCTGATCTGGACGTTACGGTCAGGGGTGCCTAAACAGCAACATCGACAAACATTAACAAACACCAACATTCATAAGCACATCAGTAGTGTAGCGGTTATCACCGGGCGTTGCCAACGCTCGAACCCGAGTTCGAATCTCGGCTGATGTATTCTTTTTTTCTTCTTTTCTTTTTTTGTATTTGTTTAGTCAGTCTAAAGTTGTATTGTGGCGTATGCGGATTAATGGGTTGAAAATAAAAACGGTACTACCACCCGTGCGTAGCGCGGCACCGTTCTTCACCACTGCCTTGAATACACATCGAAGTTTCAATCGTTGTCAACACATCTGTTCTTGTATGGATTGTTCTACATAGAAACTACGTATTTTGCGAATGCGACCGGATGGTGGGTAGGTAGGTATGGAACATGCCGCCTGCGGCGGGGTTGATGCATGGGGTTTTAGGTATTTGAAATGTGCACTGACATTTCATCAGAGAAACGTACTATTATACCTTTCGATTCGATAAACTTGCGAGGGAAGGGCACTCCCTCGCAGATGCCTGAAAATACATACCTACATTAATTCGGGCTATATAATTAGTACGCTACGCGCTGAGATGAAGCGTTCC
>JAUSPM010000234.1 GCA_030655675.1 Methanosarcinaceae archaeon
CTGCGTATTTTGCGAATGCGAAAGGATGGTAGGTAGGTATGGAACATGCCGCCTGCGGCGGGGTTGATGCATGGGGTTTTAGGTATTTGAAATGTGCATTGACATTTTATCAGATTAACAAAGACAACGGTTTAATTGGAAATTATATTTTTTTTTTATTTAATAATATATATATACTTTAGTGTTTTAAATTTCATTGATTTACATGGAAATTGAAACATCGATTCGAATTATACTTGGGATAATTTCTATTGTCATTATGTTTATTGCTATGTATTATGGAATAGCATTAAAAACGAGGTTGCCAAAAGAACTTTTATCCCTCAATTTAATTATCTATGCACTTTTATTAATGGTAATTCAGCGAATATTCCATGTTTTTGCAGATTTTAATGCATTTTGGTTTATGATTGTTATTGATGACATAACATCTATAATAATCGCTATCCTCATGCTTTTAGCATTCAAGAGAATGTACTCAAAATTAGTAAAAGATACTCATCATTGAAAACGAGGGAAATTGAAAATCAATATCGATAGTTGTATTTTTAAAACTAAAACTTATCCACTAATATTGCAACGCATGAAATTATCCCTTACCACATCCATGCCCATTGGAAGTATGTTATTGTTTGAATCGATCAAACCATTTTCTACTATACTTTTAATATCTTGTTCAATGATAGGAAGTTCAATTCCAAGAACATGTGCAATAATATTGTGATCTACAATTCCTAAATACATTGAATTCATTATGCGAAAATGCATGTCTTCACTTTTGTCCAGCATTCCATAAAGTGCAAAACCAATCGATTTTTCCAGAGGTTCAACATCAATGCAAACTCCAGATTTTGTTCTAATATATATATGTAGGTTTCCTATATCATTCTCTTCAATTACCATATCCTTAATGTCTTTGATCGGGATGTACTGCCATAAATCGGTTGTATCTACTTTTCCTGACAGGGTTGAGTGTTCATTTTTCCAGATAACTTTGTTCATTGGTTTTGTTTGTTTGGCGTTATGGGCATTTTTCCAATGGTGCATAACGTTTTCAAATGCCGTGTTAACATCTTTTCCAAGTTTCCCCCCTCCCTGACTTTTTATTTTTTCTACATACTCTAATCCTTTTGGTGTAATAATCGCATTCTCATCAACATATTCTTTATTTTTCAAAACTTTTAATGCATGATTTAACAGTATCTGATTACTGTCAAATATCGGGAGTAGTATATCAACATCTTTTATTCCAAATTCAATCAGGCATAACAAACGTATTTCTTCAGACTCCAGTTCTTCACTGGTTCCACTGGCGCTAAAACCAAGTAATTCTAAAAGATAATTCTTGAACGGTCTGATATCTACTGCAGTTCCTGCAAACACCGTAGTAACTATCAGGTGACTTCCGCCAAACATTGATTTCTTTTTGTGATCAACAACTAAAAAATTAGAATATTTTGTTGCATGCATGAGTTGGTTTTCAATAGTAGCTGGCATTTTACGTCCAATCAATTCAATTGAACTAAGTGGGATTATTTCCATTTCGGATTCATTCGGAATCCACATATTATCATTTGCAACTTCTATCACTCCTTTTAACCATTTTATGTCGATAGAACTCTTATCAGAGAGAACCTTTGACACGTCAAGTACGTATGAAAGATCAAATTTATTATCTTCTTTTTCTTTACTACCAATATTTTCCATCGATAAACCCCAATTATTTTCAAAAAATTGTATTGATTTGAAATAATATATATATTGTATTCATATATTATAAATAATACCAAACGAATAAAATTATACTAAATACAAAATATCATTTAATAAATGAACTAATTATAGATAATATATTATACTTAATAAATCTCAAATGATAAAGTTTAAAGTCATGGTGTGCAATAAATAGTATATTGGAGACTTAAAACAATGAGATTTATAGATTCTATCAATGGGCTTAATCAAATATTTGATTCTGACATCCCAAAAAAAAGTGTTGTTATGATCACAGGCGGTGAGGGTACTGTGAAATCAGGTTTCGCATATTCCCTGATGTCGAACTATCTTGAGCAATCGGGCGAGTTTGGTCTTTATATAACGCTTGAACAAAATAAACAAAGTCATATTGAAAATATGAAATCTATGGGTGTAAAATCATCCAAGAATCTTATGATCTCCGATATCAGCGATTACCGTATAGATTATAGCGATGAAAAATTAGATATAATTGATTTCATTGCAAAAACGATTGAAATGTATAAAAAAAGATACGGTGATAAATTTACAACAATAACTCTTGACTCTCTGGGTGCAATGTATTCATTAATGTACACTGCGCCGCATGAATTAAGGAGAAAGATATACCAATTATTTGAATATATACGAAGAGAAGGCATAACCTCATTTATTATTTTGGAAAAATACAACGATGCGGGGGAGAATGTGCAAACGACCGGTATGGAAGGGTATATTGCAGATGGTTTAATCGAGCTTGGTATGAAATTGAACCAAAACGATGCTTTAAGATATTTGCGCGTGCGCAAGATGAGGGCAACCAAACACAGTATGAGACTTCACATATTCAGAATAGGCAATAATGGTATTGAGATAATTGAAGGGCATATATTTGATTGACACTGTTAAAACGTGATGGTGCAAAATGACAATCAATCATTCATAATTTCATCGTCTGTATTGTTTTCAGTTCCATTCATTTCGGCAGAGGATTTCGATGAAATATCGGAGTGCTCGATGGAGGATTTCGATAAAATATCGGAATTCTCGACACTTTCCACTAAATCGAGGTGTTCTGAAGATTTTTCATCACTTTTTTTAGTATATATCAGGTCCCCAATTAGTTCCATGCCTTTAGATGACAATTTATTGTTTGGATTGATGTATCCTTTTTCTTTGAAAGAATCCAATTTGTATTCAAGAAGAGATGCGGGCATATTAACAATGTGTGCAAGTTCATTCGGTTTTACTACGCCTAAATATATTGAACATAAAATACGAAGTTGCATGTCTTCATTATTATTCAACGCAACATGTAAAGTGAACATTATTGATTTATCCTCCGGCTCGATGTAGATGTGTGCATCATATTTGGTATGAATATGCAAGCATTTTGTCCCCAATTTCACATCTTCAATTTCCACTCCGTCAATATCATCAATTGGGATGCATTGCAATAATTCACTTGTTGCAACAAGTCCGTTAATTGATGATTTATTATATTCCCATAGGTATTTGTTCATTTTTTTTGTTGGATCTGTATTTGTGATGTAGGTCGATTCCTCCGAATCATCATCATCGGATTCTATTTCGACACCACCAATAACTCCACCCTCTTTGCCTTTTATCTGTTCAACGTATTCAAAACCAAGTTGGGTTGTGGAGGCATAGTCATCTACTAACCCTTTTTTCTTAAGTACCATGAATGCATGGTTTAACTTTTCTTTATCATTATCGAATATTGGCCTTAGCATATCGAAGTTGTCCATTCCTGCTGCGAGCAAACATAATAGGCGCGACTCATCCGGTGTTATATCTGCAAAAGTCGCATCAACTTTAAAGCCAATTAAAGATATGAGATAATTTGATAATTTCACAATATTCTTAGAGTCGCCTGCAAATAACATGGTGTAAGTTACGAATGCGGAACTAAAATTAGATTTTTTCTTATAATCAATTGCCAACACGCTTGGATGTTTTGTAATTTTACGTATCTCGTTGACCATATATACAGGCATCTCACGTCCAACAACTTCAATAGATTTCAGGGGGACTATCTCAAATCCCTCATCAGTAGGCAACCATATGTCTGTAACTGTTACTCCTATAAGGCCATTATTCCATTTCAACCCATTCGCATTTCGCACAGAAGCAAGATGCGGCACATCCGGTACATATGCAAGTTCAATTTCAATATCCATTTCTTTCATATCTAGTTACCATAATATCATATTTGGAATCGTGATGTTGTAATTATAATATCTTAATCATATTCATGGATTCATATAGTTAAACGCACAAAATACTATATGTTTATTTTGCACCATGAAACATATATATCTACGCATGCCCTATTCCTCCACCATAACAACCATACATATCCACCACATAATCGGAGTAATAATGACATTAATGGAAGATGCAAAAAAAGGAATCATAACACCGCAGATAAAATTTGTAGCCGAAGCTGAAGGGATTGATGCCGAAACCGTTCGTTCCTGCGTTGCCAAAGGCTGGATAACTATTCCGAATAACATTGAGGGGAATTCCAGACTTGTTGGCGTAGGTAAGTACATGAGTACAAAGATCAATGCCAATATCGGAACGTCCCGCGATTATATGGATATTGAGGAAGAGGTCAAAAAAGCGAAAGCTTCACAGACGTTTGGTGCGGATACCCTGATGGACCTTTCAACCGGTGGCAATCTTGACATGATAAGGCAAAGGCTCATGGATGCAGTTGATATCCCGATTGGTACGGTTCCAATATACCAGGCTGCTGCCACTCAAAAAGCAGTTGTTGATATGTCGTCCGATGATATGTTCAATGCAGTGCGAAAACATGCAGAGGACGGAATCGATTTTGTGACGGTGCATTGTGGTGTCAATCAAAACGCGCTTGAGCGCCTCAAGACCAGTGATCGGATCATGAACGTTGTAAGTCGTGGGGGTTCATTCACGATTGCGTGGATGCTGCATAACGATCAGGAAAATCCATTCTATGCAGAGTACGATTATCTTCTTGAAATTGCCCATGAGTATGATATGACAGTAAGTCTCGGGGACGGGATGCGCCCGGGCTGTATCCATGATGCATCCGATCGTCCAAAGTTCATGGAGTTCATCACGCTTGGAGAACTTGTAAAACGGGCAAGGGCTGCGAATGTCCAGACATTTGTAGAAGGTCCGGGGCATGTTCCGATCGATGAGATAGAGTTGAGTGTTAAGGGAATGAAACATCTTTGCGATGGCGCACCGCTCTACCTTCTGGGTCCACTTGTGACTGACATTGCGCCGGGTTATGACCACATCACAGGTGCCATTGGCGGTACGCTTGCGGGAATGTACGGTGCTGATTATTTGTGTATGACAACGCCGTCAGAGCATCTGGCATTGCCGACTATTGAGGATATTAAGGAAGGTGCGATTGTCACGAAGATTGCTGCACATGCCGCTGACCTTGTGAAAGATGGGCAGCGCGAGCGTGCACGGGCGCGGGATATTGCGATGGCACATGCGCGCAAGGATCTTGATTGGGAAGCGCAGTATCGCCTGGCAATCGATGGCGATCGTGCAAGATGCATTCGGGAAAGCAGGGTTACCGGCAGCGATGCATGTTCGATGTGTGGTGATCTTTGCGCTATGAAGATCGTGCGGGATGCGCTTTCGGGTAAAAAATAATTCATCGTCAAAATTGATAATTTTTAGAAGCAATCTTTAAGTACATGACAAATAATGTTAATTCTGCAGTTTTTTAATTGACTGGAGGTTGATACTATATGGCAAAAGTTGTACTTATTTACGGAACGGGTAGTGGAAATACCGAGCGCGTAGCAATGGGAATAATAGAAGGTATTGAGGCGGCAGGTGCTGAGGCTGTACTCAAGAAGTATGAAGGGGAGTTCATTGATCTCTCAGATGCTGATGCTGTTTTAGTGGGTTCACCTACCTACAACACAAAGCCAATGCCGTTCATTAACAGCATATTCGAAGGTGAGCAGGGCGACCAGTTCGATGGTAAGATCGGTGCTGCGTTCGGATCTTTTGGTAGGGATGGCAAGGCTGTAATGGCTATTACGGAAAAGATGAAAGGACGTTCAATGAATGTAATTGATCCCGGATTGCCAATTTTTGCAAGACCTGACGAGGAAAAATTGGAAGAATGCCGTAAGTTCGGTATGGATGTAGTATCAAAGATCAATGAAAAGTGAATGACTGAATGTTATACTTAGTAATTAGATTCGGGTCATATAGATTCGGCTGATGCTTCAGATCCCATCATGATTGCTATCCATCGTGTGTCTTCACTACTTTCCAGTGCAATTTTTATGCACATGGTAAGCGGCACCGATAGCAACATTCCGACTGTTCCAAGCACCCAACCCCAGAAGACCAGTGAAAGGAATACGACAAGTGTTGACAATCCTACTCCTTTGCCCATGACCCGTGGCTCTATCACATTACCGATTACACCATTTACCAATAGATATCCAACTCCTGCAAGTACTGTAGCCCCAACTCCAAGTTGGATAAACGCTACAAGTAGTGCAGGTATTGCAGCAATGAATGACCCGATGTTTGGTATGTAGTTTAGCAGGAATGCCAGTAAACCCCATAGCAAAGGATAGTCAACACCTACAATTGTAAGCCAGACCGCAATCAATATTCCGGTTGCAAGGCTTGTCATTGTTTTTATTGCAAGATAGCGTTTTATCGAATCGACAATTTTACCAAGTTGCGTAATTGTTGTGTCTGCATCACCAAGTGCCACACGCAATTTGGTAGGAATGCCTGATGCTTCAAACAGCATGAATAATACCATAAGCAAGACCAATAATGCATTGGTGAACAGACCTCCAAGTCCTGTGAGGACAGCGGTGAGTAGTTGCGTTATTTTTGCCTGATCGATAATTCCGACCAGTGCCTGATCCGGTATGCTGATGCCAATACCTTCCAACCACACAAGCATAAGTGTAATTTCTTGATCAAGGTTAGCCTGATAGGTAGGTATTGCAGTTGAAAGGTCTTCTAATGTTGAACCTATAAATGCAACTAAGACCAGACCGATCGCTATGACTGCAACTACTACGAATAACATGGCAATTGGCATGGGCACCCCTTTTTTCTGTAACCAGAATAACGGTGATGACCATAGTACTGCCAGGAATATAGACAGGAGAAACGGTACTATAATGGATTCAGCAGCATGCATTCCAGCAACAATGACCACGACACTTGCTGCAGCGAGCAGAGAATGGGTCCCGATCCATGATCTATTTTTGTTTATTATGTGTAATACCTCGTGTAAGGCTGATATTAGTTTATTAAATCTGCATGCGCTTTCTGACTATATATCTATTGGGTTTTATGTTAATGGATAGTGTTGAGTCAACAATAAAATGTCGCTAGGGTGACTAAACGGTGCGACCACACGCGCGCAGCGCGGCACGTTTCTGTACCATAAGATGAAATACAATACGATTTTCAAACGTCAGCGTATTTGCTGTTCTGAGAATTGTATGTTTGGGCTATGGGTTTGGTAGTATTGAAATGTGTCGAGCAGCGGCGGAGACTGATGCTATGGATTTTGTGGTGACCCATCCATAATTATAGAATATAGAAAATTATATCATATGATCGTATTTGTATAGATGGTGCAGTACTGTGGTACAGAGTGTTTAATGAGTGCATGATAAAAACGATTCTACAATCCGCGCATGCGCGGCGTTGCCCTATATACACATCGAATTTTCAATTGCTTCTAGCGCATTCCACAATTTTCGTGTAATATATGTTTTATAAACATATAGTTCGAGTAAATCCGAGCACAGCGAGGATTTTCTCGTTGTTATAATCTGTAAGAGTATGTACTCCAAGTAAATCTGAGCATCAGCGAAGATTTTCTTGTACACTTTTTGCTAACGATTTCGATTATTCAATTTGGTATGTATGGAACGTGCCGCCTGGCGGCGGTCGCATTGTTTTTGGTTTCAAATCAAACCATTTCATTTGCGCAGTCATTTTAAAACAGCTATACAAATAC
>JAUSPM010000235.1 GCA_030655675.1 Methanosarcinaceae archaeon
AAGCGGCAGAATCCGGCGAATTGGGCGACATTGTTGTGATCAACCTGTCAGGCAGAGGCGACAAGGACCTTGAAACCGTTATCAATCTCGAGAAAGGGGGCAACTGATGAATATCACTGATAAGTTTTCACAACTTCGAGCACGCGATGAAAGCGCCCTCATAGCATACGTATGTGCAGGCGATCCCACACCTGATGCAACAGAAGGTATTGTACAGGCACTCATTCGTGGTGGTGCAGACATTGTTGAACTTGGATTACCATTTTCAGATCCGGTCGCAGATGGGCCGACCATTCAGGCGGCATCAGGGAGAGCACTCTCTGCAGGCATGAACCCGGACCGATATTTCGAATTGGTGAGATCGTTGGATGTAGATGTCCCGCTTGTATGTATGACATACTACAACCTGATATTCAAGCGCGGAATTGAAAAATTCGTGCTTGATTGTATAGATGCCGGCATCAGCGGTATAATCGTACCAGACCTTCCTGTTGAGGAATCAGAAGAATTGGCAGAGTGTTGCACCAGGAATGACGTAGATCTCATATTCCTTATTGCACCCACGACCTCAGTAGATAGGATCGATATGATACTTGAGCATGGCTCGGGTTTTATGTATCTTGTATCCAGAGTCGGTGTTACAGGTGCACGCAGTGATGTTGCAGAATCCACGAGCAAACTATTATTACGCGTCAAAACCGACATTCCAAAAGCCGTAGGATTTGGGATATCAACAGGAAAACAGGCAAAAGAGGTTGTTGAAGACGGTGCAGATGGTGTAATTGTAGGTTCTGCGTTTGTAGATATCATCGCATCCGGCAAAGATGTGAACTCACGGCTTGAAGCGCTTGCAAAAGAGTTGAAAGACGGGATATTATCAGCAAAACGATAATGGAAAGAATGTGTTTGTTTAAATGATTTTAAAACCAATGCAACCACCGCAGGCGGCGCGTTCCTTCACAACGAATCTACAATAAATTCACTAATAGACAATTCTGCATCTAAACGTACTCAATAATTACACTCGAACTATATAATTCCATAAATTGTGAATCTACTCAACATTGATTATCCATGAGTGTCACATAAAACAATATAATCGTCAGTTATGAGCCTGTAATTTATTGGTAATGTAGGATTATGCCGCCTGCGGCGGATTGTTCACTCGGCGCTAAAAACAAACAATCAAAAAATAACAAAAAATAAAAAGAATCGCAACCCCTATTCGAACAACTGGTTCACGAACCATTCAGGATCGAACTTCTGTAGGTCATCATAGCCCTGCCCCATTCCAAGGAACAGTATCGGTTTACCGGTGATATATGCGATCGAGATTGCAGAACCGCCTTTGGCATCGGCATCTGTTTTAGTCAGGATCGAACCGTCTATCGGGATCGCATTATTGAATTGTGATGCACGTTCGACAGCATCGTTTCCTGCAACTGCTTCATCAACAAAGATCAAAAGGTCAGGCGGGGTTACACGACATACCTTTTTAAGTTGTGCCATCAGGTTGATGTTGGTATGCATACGTCCTGCGGTATCTGCAAGAACCACATCTATATTATGTGCTTTTGCATACTGGACTGCATCATATACAACTGCTGCAGGGTCGCTGCCTTCCTGTTGTTTGATAAGTTTCACACCGACCTTTTCCGCATGTATTGCAATCTGGTCTATTGCACCGGCCCTGAAAGTATCGCCTGCTGCAATGACAACCGAATAACCCATGTCCTTTAGCCTTTTTGAGAGTTTTGCAATTGATGTGGTCTTACCGGTGCCATTTATGCCAACAAAAACGACATTCACGGGTTTTGGTGCATTTTTGATGAACTCGTCAAAATCAAAGATATTTGCAGACATTACATTGTAGATCGCATTCTTAAGAGCCTTCTCAACAATATCACCTGTGTTGCAACCAATCTTTTTACTTGTACCCACAAGTTCATTTTTGACAGATTCAACAATTGCTTCGGCAACGGATACTGCAAGATCACTCTCAAGAAGTGCCATTTCCAGTTCCCACAGGGGATCTTCAAGATCTTTCTCGCTTAGGAAAACTTCGCGCTCAAATACAAGTGATTTTGCTTTTTGGGCAAAACCAACCTTTGAAGATAATCTTTCTTCTGGTTTACTGCCCTTTGATCCACTGATGTCTTCTGCAATAGATTTTAAATCTACATGCACAGTTTCCTCAATAGGTACAGCCTTCTCATCGATCGTACTGCCAAGTGATTTTTTGAAGCCACTTAGTTTATCCTTGAGTTTATTGAACAATTGATCCGTCCCCTAAGTGCAAAAGTTTTAAAAATTAAAAATCGAAAAAAAATGAAAATGTAAAATATAAAAGATAGAGATGTATGATTATTCAGCGTTCATTGAGGTTGAGGTGCTTGCATTTTAGCAGCCTTGGCTTCAATTGCCTGTAAATTCTGTACGATCTGACCGAATGATGCATTCATTTGCTCAAGTATCTTACCAAGATGTTCACTGCGCTTGGTCAGTGTTTTTCTTGCACCATCCATTGTCTTTTCTACACTGATGCCTGCGCCAACATTTACAACTACTTTATCGACCTTATTCAGTTTAGCATGAATGTATGAACCCGAGCCGATAGGAAGCATTGTCTCAACGCCATCCTTTGCATTTTTCAGTTCATCGATCGCAACAATAGCCCGCATGCAATCCTCTGCTGACATCTGAATTGCAGACATCTGCTGCTGAATCATCTCGGCCCGCTTCTGCAACTCCTGATGCTGCATTGCAAGATTCCTAATCTCCTGCTCACTGACCTCAGCCATTGATATCACGCCTCTACAATACTATCGATTTTAATTAGGGATCGCTTTATAGAATGTTTGCTACCGAATATGGAATACGCCTTCTCCTGTGCATTCTTCTCATTCTGGCTTTCTATGTTCTTAGTGAACTTTTCCCATTTTTGTCCTGCCTTGAATGTGCCTTTGACAACATAATTATTCATGTGAAATCACCTTTTATTGATTAATAATTATAAGTTTAATAATAAGTTTAATTGTAAGTTTAATTGTAAGTTTAATTGAATATAGCATCAAGTAGTGAACTGATCATGATTTATCCACTACATCGATTAATCCAAGTGCATCCTCGATCCTTCCAAGTTCATGCCCGGTAGTTTTAGAGCCAGCAACATAACCTTTTGAATTTGCAAGCACTCCGGAACCAACGTGCTGTGAACCAAAATTAGATGTTCCGATACTCACTGGAAGTCCAAATATCTTTTCAAGATTCTCGATCTCAGCCTGAGTTACTCTTGGATGGACCAACACTCCCTGGTTTGTGACCATGCCTGCCATACCAACAGTATTCAACCCTGCAATTGTGCCTCTGTACACATCCACGCCAAGTGTATCGGATACGACTTTAATTGCCTCATTTGACATTTCCGAATGTACCAATGCAGCAGAATCGTTTGCTAAAACAATATTTCCAACCGCAGAAAGTTTCCCGGGAAGTGTATTCACCGGAAGACCAACTTCTTTCAGGTCATCAGGGTCTGCAATGTTTGGGATCAAAAATCCGTTTGAATTTCCACGGACAAGTGACCCAACGACTGTACTGCCACCGATCAAAACCGGTATAACCCTAACATCAAGAAACTTTGCAAGTGAATCACATACCTTTGATTGTGTACTAATTGGAACAAGTGCCACATCTTCCGTACATGTGGCAAATACTCCAATTACTGGATTGTCAAATATATTCAATGTTCGGATCATTATCAATTCTACTTTTTAACGGTTTACAAGATACTTATGCAAGTTCTGCCTCAACCCCGCCGTCCTCGAATTTCGCTGCGCGAACCCGAATTGAACGTGGTGGTTTCTCAGTACCTCTTTCCCATATCTTCTCATTGATCGTCTTATCGATCTTAAGTTGTTCCGGGTCAGCTTTCATGTGCCTGATAAGGTATTTTTTTACGATCTTCATTGCACGGTTTGCTCTTCTCCATTGTGGTGCATTCTTTGCATCACGGAGTGGAATAGTATAAACCTGCTCTTTAATTGCTTCTTCTGCCATCATCATCACCTTACTTCACTTTCAAACTGTTTCTTCTCCAATGTCTTCTCTTTGGATGGGTTGTGACCTTTCTTCCGGTCTTTATCATTACCCATGTCGGAACACGGTGGTTCTGCCTGTGGGCTTTTGCCAACCTCATCTTCTGTCCTTTTGAATTATGACTCACTAATCTCACCTACGATTTAATAATTTGTTAATAATATAAGCTGTATATCAAGGTTTGGACTAATAACTAGATTATCCTATAAATCATTAATCGATGATATTGTACGAGTTTTGATAACACATATACGGATATTTTCATATCAGTGTTACTTTACTCGACCGATCACCCTTGATTGGACATGTGAAGGAAATATATTATCAATTCCATCCTGCCCGATCCTTTGCCGTATCACTTCTCTCAATTCCGTTTCGTAATCGGCTTTTATGATCTCGTCACTCTGACCTTCTTCGATCACAAGATACTGCTTGACAAGTGCATTGACAGCCGCACGACCATATCCGCGAAGAGGGCAGATATAATGTACACCATACCTGTCTTCAATGCTTCGAACCTGTGGATCCGTTAACAGAGGGACACGATCATCGCGCCGAATGCCATCAGCAATAGCCACCACGCCATCATCAGATGCAAGTGTTTCTACCGATTTGTGATGAATGTGATTTATTGCGTTTTTAGGAAATCCATCCTTGACAATGATATTGAATGCATTTTCCAGTATTTCGTTATCAAGCTTGAGAATCCTATGTGGAAACCCCAGTTCTTCGGCTGCTTTTTTAGCTATATCCCCAATTGGAAGGATTGAGAAACTGCAGGTCACCAGTTCAACATCAAAGAACCGATCAAGCAGGATCGCAGATAGTGAACTATCTTTCCCGCCACTGAACAGTACCGATGCTTTCATAATTATAGTTATAATTATAATTATAGTTATAATTATACGCGTTTGATTGTTGTCTCACGCTTTTTTGGCTGCATCTGCATAAGGAGTTGCTTAAGTTTTGCATCATCGATCTTTGCCTGCAAGCGACCACTTTGTGCAATTCCTATCAACTGCGCTTCGATCTGTTCAACCAGATCTTTTCTTGACATCTTGAGCCTTGTCAAACGTTCACGCGCTTCAGGCGTCATGATCTGACGGAGAATTGCCTGTTTTTGCGCATCCATCTCTGCTCTTGCCTGCTCCTGTTGATAAGCAGCCTGCATGTCGCCACCACCCATCTGCTGTGAAGCTTGTTGTTGCTGAAGCTCTGCAAGTCTTCTTCTTCTTAATGCATCAAGGTCGTCTGCCATACTGTCACCACGGTTTAATTGAAGATATGTCTGAACGGTATTGAACTATATGTTTATTGATGTCAAATATATGTTATGTCACTGGTCGCGATGCGACCAGAGTAGTTATTATATCAGGTTTAACTTAATATTTAGCAAGTCCGGGGATCTTTTCAACAAGCTCATTCTTTGTTTCATGTGCTGTGTTGTCCATAAAAGACTGACCCGCAGGTGCAAGAATACGACCTTTTTTGAGCTTGCGCACAAATCCGGCGGACTCAAGTTGCTGTAAGGATTCTCTTGCTATTGAACCGCTGCCCTTTGTTTTTTTGGATGGGGTTACGCCTTTATTCTTAACTCCGCCATAGACAGATCGTAATCTTTCTACACCGATAGGACCTTCTGTATATACTGTACGAAGTACAGCAGCACATCGGGTGTACCACCAGTCAGCGTCAACAGGTGGCAATTCCTTGTGCGCACCGGTCTTTACATGAGCTGCCCACACAGGTGGGTTTATGTGCTCGTTTTCCTTAAGTTTCTCTGCAACATTTTTGATCATATTGTCTGCAGGGACATCGTATGCTGTTGTCATTTTATTCTCCTTGGAATTAGATTTAATTTGGCATTTGCATGCTTATGCCGTATTTATTAATGTGATCTATAGTAACATATTACGGTGTAATTTGGACTCTACACGAAATTAAGTTTGATTAACATATCAGTTAGTATATACCCTTTTCGGCAGTAAGTCATTATTGGGTGTATTAATGATATATGCATCAATTAATTTTACTTTTTGAACGTCTGTGCCCTGCCCGGACCTACTGAGACATAACCGATAGATACGCCCATCATTTTTTCTAACAATTTGACATAATCCTGGGCGGCAATGGGCAGATCGTCAAATTTATTGACCCCGGTCAGATCTTCATCCCACCCTGAAACGTCTTCGTATACCGGAGTACACTTCGCAAGATCATATGTCATCTCTGGCGGATAGTTAACGACATTGCCATTGAATTCGTATCCGGTGCATATCCTGATCGGATTAAGATTGGACAGTACGTCCAGTTTTGTGAGTGCGACAGTTGTGTACCCATTGAGATATATCGATTTTTTCAAAAGTGGTAAGTCGAACCAGCCGCATCTGCGTGGCCTTCCTGTTGTTGTGCCGAATTCCCTGCCAACTTCCTGTATCTGCTTGCCTACATCATCATTGAGTTCTGTAGGCAGGGGACCTTCCCCGACACGTGTGATGTATGCTTTTACAATTCCGATTACTTCATCGACTTTTGTCGGACCTACGCCGAGATTGGCACATGCAGAACCTGATATTGTACTTGATGATGTGACGAATTTCTGGGTGCCGTGAATGACATCAAGGTGTGCGCCCTGTGCGCCTTCTGCCAGAACGTTCTTCCCGTCCTCGATCGCTTTGTTGACCTCGTATGATACATCAGTAATATAAGGACCAAGTCTTTCGCCGAGTTTGACGTATTTGTCAACCAGTTCTTTGTCCATGACAATTGAAGGATCCCCGCCAAGTTCCTTGATGGCACTTTCCTTTTGTGGGGCAAGTTCTAAAAGCCTTTTAAGGAGACGATCTTTGTCAGCAATATCTGCCATCGTGATCTCATCCCTTGCGACTTTGTCGATATATGCGAACCCGATACCACGTTTGGTGGTTCCGATCTTTACCGTGCGCTCGGATTCCCTGAGTGCATCAAGTTCCATATGATATGGCATGATGATCGATGTCTTTGCATCGATACCCATTTTTTCAGGTAAAACTGTTGTGCCGCTTTTTGCGAGCATGTCGATCTCATTGGCCAGCACTTCAGGGTTGAGAACTGTCCCTGGACCTATCAGTACCCTTGAATCAAGAAGTACGCCGGATGGGATAAGATGAAGTTTGTAAACATCCTCCCCGACAACAACGGTGTGCCCCGCATTGTCGCCGCCCTGAAAACGGACTACCAGATCAAAGTCCTTTGCCATAAGGTCAACGATCTTACCTTTACCTTCGTCACCGAACTGTGAACCTGTTAGTATAGTAAACATAGGGTGATGAAATGGGTTTTTAGGCATAATAATGTTTTGATTGCAGCGCAGGATTCGCAGTTTGGTAGTATGTTTGAGTTTTAGATTTGAGTAAACCTGTTGTTGACGCTTTTAGAAGATTCGGAGGCAAAGATGTTGCATAATTATTAATATAAAGTAATCCAGTTTATATAATAAGAGGCAAGACGATGACAACTTATGCTGTTAACTATAAAAGAAAAGCAATTGAAAAATTGGATCTCTTATCACCCGATAGATTAAAAGTGGTTCTTGATTTTACCGAGGATTTCTATTGAAATCCTCTATAGAATATCTCGAACAAAAAGAAGATTTTGATGCTACTCTGGAAATTTTGGCGGATGAAAATTCAATGCAAAATATAAAAGCTGCTGATCAGGCATGGGAAGCAGGAAGAGTGCAGGAATTCACTTCATGGAACAACGTGAAGCGCCATGTATGAGATTATTCTTCACAATCGAGCAGTGAAGTATTATAATCAACTAGACGATATAGGAGTTCGTGGAAGAATCTACTAACTTCCTTTTACTCAATAACTACCCACGTGGGGTAGAAGTATTCCGCCTTCACCATTCGTCATCAAAGACTATCATGCTCGTTCCTTCATCAAAACCACCGGCACCGGGTTCGCGATAGCAGCGAAGGGAATGAGTTGACCCCATGTCAAATAGGGTAGTGATCAGTTTTTCAGATATGCTGGTGGTTACGTTGAATTCGGATTCGAGCATATAGACTGCATCAAACCGTTTGATGGAGTGCATACATGCAGAGGATTTTTTGTTTGATGTGCAAGTGCCATACCTTTCACATCTTTGTACTTTGCTGCTGTTCTTAAAATGTATGGCAAGCCCGTTCCATGAATGAACGTTGTGTTTTCCTTTGATGCCATAGAGATTAATCCTAGTTTTTTCTTTATTGAGGGACATGGTTAATGTTGGGATTTGAAGGGATAAATAATTTATGTTGAGGGAGATATGATGCATCATTCATTTAAAGATTTAACAATTATGGCGAGGAAGGCGAGGATTATTTCGACCATTGGATTAAATAAAGTTCCAATTAATATCCATAAAGATTTCATTGGTTCACTGAAAGTAGAAGCTTGAGAATAAAATTCATTGCTAATAATCGGAAATAATTCCCACCAAAGAATACCAGCAAAAACTAATAAAACAATTTCATTTAAATTTACCATTTTACTCAGTCAATGTATGCTTAAGTGCTCCAATAAGCAAACATTTGTTAAATTTTATGGCATATATCGATTTAGTTTCAGAGCGTGGTGACAACCGAAACTACATTCCAGCGCACCGAAGTCTCAAGAATATGCGCCACCGCAATCCAGAACTTGCCAAAGGGTGGGGGCAAATTGCCACCCCCCTTACATCTAGATTTTCGGCAACAAACAGAAACTCGACTGTGCCAACACCAAGCACCCGATTACTTTCACCTCACTTGGCTGAAAGTTATATACATTTACATCATATTAAGTGCAACAATAGATGGCGGTTGATGTGGTGCAGATACAAAGATGGAAGGAAGCGAAATGATTGTTGAGATGTCCGAAAAAAACGGACAACTGAAAATCGAACCGTACGAAAAAATCGTACGGTTGATAATGACCACCTCGGATGTAATACAGTGCTTTACCGACAGTACCATGACTAAAATGAGGTATCAGGCATGATTACAGAAAAATCAACCAAACTGGCTGTTTTTGAAGGCCAACGGATCAGAAAAACTCTGCATGAGGGTGAATGGTGGTTTTCTACTATTGATGTCGTTGAAGTTCTGGTGGGAGGCGAAAGGCCGCGTAAATACTGGAACGACCTCAAGAATAAGCTTCTTGCAGAGGGATATATTGAAGTGTCCGAAAATATCGGACAGTTGAAAATGCCATCTCCTGACGGAAAGATGCGTCTGACCGACTGTGCTAACACCGAAACGATATTTCGCATCATCCAGTCAATCCCCTCGCCAAAGGTGGAGCCGCTTAAACGCTGGCTGGCCCGGGTGGGTAAGGAGCGGATCGACGAGATCGAAAATCCTGAATTGGCCATGGCCAGAATGCAGGAACTCTACGAAAAGAAAGGCTATCCAAAGGAGTGGATTGACAAGCGTTTGCGCGGCATCGCAGTCCGACAGGATCTTACTGATGAGTGGAATGATCGAGGGGCAAAGGATAGCCTAGAGTTTGCCATCCTAACCAACGAGATCATGCATGGCACATTTGACCTGAAGGTTGAAGAATATAAGCAAGTTAAGGGGTTGGAGCGGGAAAACCTGCGCGACCACATGACCGATATAGAGCTGATTTTGACCATGCTGGGCGAGGCAACCACTACCGAATTGCATCGGGATCGGGATTCACAGGGTTTTGATCCATTGAAGAAAGATGCTCAGGACGGCGGCGCGGTGGCTGGTAGAACACGCAAGGACATTGAGACACAGACCGGCAAACCAGTGATATCCGGCGATAACTTCAAGCAATTGGATGCCAGAAGACAGAAAAAATTGAATGGTGGCGAGGAATAAAGCAAGAGGTTTTAACCATTCGAAGAATGCATTCAAGTGTTCTTCAATTTTGCAAATCTAACATAAATCGTTTATAGCGCGATCTAAAAACATGTCCAGTTAAAAAATTGTGATATGTATTAACACTTACAGGATTATAGTATCATGAAATATCCAAAAATAAACACAATATGGAAAAGAGATGAAAACGACGATTTCAGGATAATTGAAGGTGATTATTCTAAATTTGAGTTTGCGACAATTAAAGAATGGCATATAACTGAAAAAATCGATGGCACAAATATAAGAGTTATTTACAAAAATGGTTTTGTTTCATTTGGTGGTAGGACTGATAATTCTCAGATTCCTGTTCACTTATATGAATATTTACAAAGAACATTTACATTACAAATAA
>JAUSPM010000237.1 GCA_030655675.1 Methanosarcinaceae archaeon
AGACGGCAGGAAAACGGTGGTACCTTTGCATGGAAATGAAGAGATTGGTATCGGTCTTCTCAAAGAGATTTTGGCGCAAGCAATGATCTCAAGAGAAACATATGAAAAGATGAGGCGGAAAATCTGATATATTATTTGTTATTTGTGTTTTGATGTGGCCTATTATCCTTCTAATCCCTGATGCAATACCAATCATTTCGATTTAATCGTTTTAAAAAACACAGATGCCAAATTGCCTCTCAGTAGACGGTGGGGTGTCTGCTGCTGGCAGATATTGTTTAATTGATCTGATAGTATCATCATATCAATCAAACAATGTTTCCGCATCATGTTCAGTCTTTTTTGTAAATTCCATCCTGTAATTTTCCAGTTTTGCCTCTAATTCCTTATTTCCCACTGCAATTATCTGGGCAGCCAGAATCGCGGCATTGTCACCTCTTCCGATTCCCACGCATGCAACCGGAATACCGGCCGGCATTTGTGCGATCGATAGCAGAGCATCCATTCCGTCGAGTGCGGCATTTACGGGAACTCCTATTACGGGCTTGATGGTATGTGATGCCACAACTCCCGGAAGATGAGCGGCAAGTCCTGCTATGGCAATAAAAGCTTTAACACCGTCTTTGTGCGCATCATCAATTATTTTAGCGACCCTTGCAGGCGTTCTGTGTGCAGATGCCACGGTTACAATGTATTCGATGCCAAACTCATCAAACATATCAACTGCCTTTTTTGCTATATCCCGGTCTGATTTGCTTCCAAGTATTACTACAACGTCTGTAATTATATCAGCCTCCTTTTTGACTATTATGATAATATATGAGAACATATTTAAACTTTGAGCCATATCAATCCATTATGTCGGAAAATAATATGACGTATATCTCATCCGGAAAAGCAAAGGACATTTATGAAACACCTGACGGTAATCTGCTGTTTGAATTTACAGACAGGGTCACTGCCTTTGATGGACTGAAAAAGGCAGAATATAAGGAAAAAGGCGAGATTACATGCCGCCTGGCAGAATACTGGTTCAATGTTTTGGAACAGGAAGGCATACCCACTCATTACATATCCTGCCCGACACCGACCAGCATGCTTGTAAAACGCCTGGACATAGTACCGGTAGAGGTTATCTGGAGAAATTATGCAGCCGGTTCGCTACTGCGCCGATATAATGCAGGAGAGGTCAAACTTCCCGATGGCGTGGAGCCAAAAGAAGGTGCACCGATACCTGGAGGAATGATCGAGTTCACAACCAAGTTCGAAGCAGTGGACAGACCTGTTGATGTGAAAGAAATCCAGTTTAACGGCTGGCTGAGCGAACAGGAAATCGAATACGTCACAAAACTTACCAAAAGGATCAACGAAATACTCAGTAGGAAACTGGATGATACGGGCATAATACTGGCTGATTTCAAGGTTGAGTACGGCAGAATCCCCGGTGGCGAGATAATCCTTGCAGACGAAGCCGGAACTCCTGACGGATGCCGCTTCTGGGATAAGGCTGAATTTGAGAACGGCGTCATCAAAAGCCTTGATAAAGACGTGTTCAGAAAAGGCATTGGTGACCTGAGTGCTGCGTATGGTGAATTATTTGAACGAATACAAAAAAGTTAGATTTTAAATATAATATGAGCAGTCCATTTACAGTAGTATTTGCACAGGTAAGTTACGATGGAAGACAAAACTGAAAACTCGATCGATGAACTGCTCATGTGGATCGTCAGTGTTGACCGACGCTTGGTGCTCATGGAGACCATGAAAGGGCATACTGTGGTCAAAGCATCCGATATTGCCCATGAGACCAACAGGTCAACACAAAATATCAGCCGTGCTCTCCATGAACTTGAGGAAAAAGGTTTGATCAAGTGTTTAACCCCTGAAAAAACAACATGGAAAAAGTTTGTTTTGACAGATATTGGGAAGGAAATTTTGAAAAAACTGGATGGAACATATTTTTAACAGGTGACTTCGATCGAGATCCTCGATAGTATGTGACTTGTGAATTATATTAGTCCGCTTCCACATACCTTCGAACCTTCGTGTAACATATTACTGGATGTTGAGTGTAAATGAAAATCCTATTTGTTACTGACCTACATGGATGCAAGTGGAAATATGATCGGCTGTTCGAAGTCGCAAATGACTTTCAGGCAAATGTAGTCATCAATGGTGGCGACATGCTGCCAAAGAACAGTGAACTATTCAAACAGGGTGAATTCATTACTGACCACCTTGATGATCATTTTGCACAATTCAACTCTGCAGGAATATACTATCTTTGCTACCCGGGAAATGATGATCTCAGGATATATGATAAACAGTTTGATAATGCCTGCAATAAGTACCCCTTAGTGATCAATCTGGCACAACGCAAATTTGAGGTGGGAGGTTATGATTTCGTAGGAATGAACTGGGTAGTTGATTATCCATTCCGACTCAAAGACAGATGCAGGATGGATACAGCCGATTACATCTTTCAGGAACAGTTTGGAACCGGACTGCTATCCACACAGGATGGATGGCAGGAAATCAATGACTGGTTTACCTGTGCTAAAACGCTCCCAACAATTGAGGAAGAACTTGATAGGCTGGTGCGCCCGGACGATATGTCAAAGAGCGTATATGTAATCCACATGCCCCCATGCAATCTGGGGCTGGATCGATGTTACCACGGTGCAGAAGTCGGGTCAAAAGCGGTTTATAATTTTTTGGAGAAAAACCAACCAAAACTCTCCTTGCATGGCCACATCCACGAATCTCCTGAAGTTACCGGACAGTGGTATGCAAAAATTGGTGAAACATTATGTATTCAGCCGGGCCAACTCGATGAGTTCACCTATGTCACCATTGACCTGACTACCATGAAGTTTGACAGGATAGTGGAGCAGCGCCTCACATAATAGCTGCTCACATAATAGGTGATCATTATGCGAAAGAATGATGAAATATGCTGCGATGATAGATATTGCGCCCCTCAAATAAAATAGATGAAAAATTAGATTCTTTGCTTGATAATCGATTGCCATAACAAAATCCAAGTGGTGGCTAAAGCATTGGCGTTTCAACAATCATGGCATGGTGCACCAAAAGTCTTGATAAAGATGTTTTCAGAAAAATGTGGTTGATTAATTAAAGAAAAATTCAGAATATGGGGATTTATCCCCCAATATCCGGCTTCGTTCAAGTACGTCGTGCCATGGTGCCCGATAGATGCGTATACACAAATATCCCAACCCCGATCCAGATAAGAATATTTCCTGCCACACCCTGGCCAAGCAGCATTAACAGCAATCCTGCACCGAGTATGAATATATTTATTTGTATTTGTTTAGCTGGTATAAAGTTGTGTTGTAGCGTTGCGAATTAATGAGTTGAAAATAAAAACGACACTACCACACGCGCGTAGCGCGGCGCGGTCCTTCACCACTGCCCTGAATACACATCGAAGTTTCAATCACTGTCAACATGTCTGTTTTTGTATGGATTGCTATATATAAAAACTGCGTATTTTGTGAATGCGAACGGATGGTAGGTATGGAACGTGCCGCCTGGCGGCGGTCGCACTGTTTTTGGTTTCAGATAGAATAATCACATTTATGCAGCCATCATACTACATCTATACAAATACATTTATTTTATTGATCTTCCTGTTTCTGACAAGAATATCACGGGACTTCTGCTTTCTGATTATTCTTTCCTTTTTATCTAGTTTCAATATGCTCACCTTACGTCAAATCCCTGTTACAACATCAGCTAATTTTGTTCAATATTAGACCAGAACCTTTTCAATACACTCCGCATTCGTGCGCTTTAGCCTAAAATACACATCATGCATAATTTCCGGCTAAATCTATTTTGCATCCCTGCACCTATTCAAAGATAGTTATTGAATTGAGTCTTGCAGTACCTTGTTTTGTCCAGTATTCACACACATTGCAAACTTGTATGCCGTTATTGTTTGTCTTCAAATCCGATTTACATTTCGGACATGTTGTCAATTTAAACATTTCTACATTTGAACCCATATTTGAACTCCGTATTTTTAAATTGCTTTTCTACCGGACTCATGTCAGCACTTTCTCAAGACACCAACATAACCACATAAGTAGAATTCCTACTTCCATCAGTTTACATGAGATCCAAGCCTGAATATTTCATCGGCATTTAATTCCACATTACTTTTTGGAACCCGGTTTTTGAAATCATATTGGTTCACCAACTACATTATATGATAAGTTATGATAAGTTATTTAAATATATTGATATATTGTCAAGTTCGAACAAGCAGATATTCCGATCAGATTGGTTTATCAGGAGTATGTGGCACTGTTCTAAAATCCGATTATTCCGGTAAAATATGGGACAATTTTACCGCAGAGAACGCCGAGGGCGTAGAGTTGTTAACCGGTTTGCAACTCCCCTCTAAGGCCTCAGCGTCTTTTGCGATTGGTTTTTTTCAATCGATGGCAGATAAAATGATAATTTGAACGGATGTTGATTAGAATCAATTTCGGAAAAATAACCGGAAAATTGATCAATGCCAATTGGAGGGGGTATGGCATAGATCTTTGATTGCATAACGGCGGCGCAGTATTTCTTTTGCAAGTGTTTTTCAAAACGCAGATTTACACTGATACACTCACTTCCTTCGGAGTTGAGTGCCTGCTACGCCC
>JAUSPM010000250.1 GCA_030655675.1 Methanosarcinaceae archaeon
CAGTAAATATGGATTCATTTTTCACCGCAGAGAACGCTGAGGACGCAGAGGAACTTGCATTGGCAACTCTGCGCTCTCTGCGTCCTCTGCGGTTGATTTATTATATTGAGTTGTTAGTATCAGACAGGATTTACAGGATGGGGCAGTTTCCCCTCCATAATATTGATGCCTACCGCACCTGTCCACATAAATTCTGCACAGACCCAGGCAGCCGAAAATCCTGACCTCTCTTTTGGCGGTTGCCCGTTCCGACATTGGATATGAGATATTCAACGAAGCAGTGGAAAGTGGACATATCAAAAATCCAACGCGGAGCGTATCTGCGTTTATCTGCGTTTATCTGCGGTTGATTCGGTATTGTCTAGGCTCATTTCAAATCATCATCAATATTTTTTTAACCGCAGATGCACGCAAATAAACGCAGATGTTGTAATACGGGGAGTGATTATTAAGGAAAACTGGAACCGGATTGTGTCCGATCTCTCTCACATTGAGTATGCAAATATCAGACTGGATGAACAGGATTTACAGGATGGTGCAAGCCATTTGTATCCTGTTGATCCTGTCAATCCTGTCAATCCTGTCCATTAATTCAATCAATGCGATTGCATATTTGGCGTCGTATCCTGAATAGTGATGTTACCTCCATGATTTTGTCGTAAAAGATTCATTTTCGAGTGATTCATGATTATATTGATGTGTACTCGGAATTATGGGCAATCGGAAGTGCTGCTTTGTATAGGTGACTTATATAAGTAATATAAGATACCTATATAGGTATCACATATAAACACAACATGTTACCACCACACATATGCGCGGAAAAATAAGAGATAGAATACTCCGGATAATAGCAAATAATCCAACAGGGGACATAAGCAAATACAGGATTGCAAAACTGGCTGACTGCTCATACCCGTGGGTGCGGGAATTTTTCTTAAAACTTACAAAAATAGGATTGGTGAAAGATACCACAGTTTTAGACTACTCTGGCCTGTTGAATTACTGGCAGTCACATCGTATCAAGAACAAGTATCGAGAATATATGCTCAAAGACCCTCTGAAAACTCTCAAAAATACATCCCTGTCTTATGCATTGACTACATACCAGGCAGAAAATCTTGTTCAGAATTATCTGTTCCCAAGCAGGGTCGACATTTACATAAACGAAAGCGACTGGGATCAGTGGCACGATTTACTCTCTAAGAATGGACTTGTAGGTAGGGGAAATGTACGATTATTGCTCTCAGATGAACATGTTTTTCATGATTCCTTTGAAAAGGACGGCTTAAAAATCATTTCTATGCCACAATTGATAATTGACTTGATGAATGAAGGCGGAGTATGTGTAGAAGCTGCAGAATTACTCATCAAAAGGATGATGAAAAATGTATGAAACGTATGAGACCGGAATATCGTCCAGATATCTAAAAACTGTAGTTGATAAGCTCGATGAACCGATCTGTTTGATTGGTGGATGGGCTGTTTACCACAGTGTGAACAGTAATTTCAATACTGCAACAGGTAGAAATTATATTGGTTCAAGAGATATCGATTTAGGATTTCATTTTGAGGTTGATTGGAGTGAAGAAACCATGCTTGAATCTGCTTTTGCCAGGTCTCTTCGAATTATTGAAAATCAACTTGGCTTCATGCCGGTAGGATTTCGATATTTAAAAGAATTCCACATCGAAACTGAAAAGGAACTTAGTGATAATGAAGTAAAAAGTACACCTACGCACTTCATATTTCCTTTATACATAGATCCAATTGTTGATATCATTCATCCAAAATTCCACGATATTTTTAAGTTCAATCCAATTGATGAACCGCTACTTGAGATGGTTTTCACAGAAAAAACAAATCGGATTACAGATCGATCACTTGGAAAAAATCTATGGTTGCCACAAACTCATGTTCTCCTTGCAACCAAATTGAATTCAGTGGTCAATCGGGATAAAGAACATAAGCGATTGAAGGATATTGCGGACATTTTCGCTTTACTTTGGTTTACTGATGTTGATATCTCAGAAATTAAATCCAGATTTTTTCAGTTCAGTGATAAAAAGGATATCAAACGGACTATTGACTCAATTTCCAAAAAAGAGATTTTTGCAGTAAGCAACATTATCGGTGTTAGTCCTGATGAGATTGAAATGGTATTCTTAGAATTCATAAGATAGTGTGTGTTGTCCGTCTGGAACATAGAGATTCCGGCAATACTCCAGCACAAATAGTTGAAAATCATCAAAATTAAATAGACCCAGGCAGTCGAAAATCCAGACATCTCTTTTGGTGTCTCACAGCATTTAAAAAAAATGTAAATAAGTATTACAATAATACTTATTTGGACCTATAAGAGATTATTAATGTTTTAAGAAAACCTTATTAATTAAGTCGATTCAATGTCTCCTTCTTCTGCAAAATAAAGATTATTGGTTTGCCAGCGTTTGACCCTGCAATAAGCCCAAGGGCCATAAAGGCCAAGTGTTATAATTGACAAAATAAATATTAATAACCATGTTCCAAATAGTCCCATCCCTGTTCCTTTAAACACTAATTGTTTACCATCGATAAATGTATTCTTGGCAGTCCATTTTTGTTGAGCAACATAAGCCCACGGAAAAAGAATCCCAAAACTAATTGTTATCAGTAATCCAGTCCATATAATTAACCACAGATAACTCAATCCATTTCCTTTAAATTCAAATTTTCCAAATCCCATTTATTGATTCTCCATTTTTGGTTTTATTATAACTATATTTTTTTTAAAAAGTAATAGATTGTAAATTCATTTTAATATATTAAGTTATGTTTATGAGAATTGTTATGAAAATTCAACAATATTTTAATTTGAAATCAAGTATTATAAATACTTAAACATATCAGATGAAGGAAAAGTAGCTTTTCTTATATGGAAAAGCACATCTACAAGAATATAAAATCATGAACAAACAGTAAATTCTGCACAGACCTAAGAGCAGCCGAATATCCAGACCTCGCTTTTGGCGGTTGCCCATTCCGGCATTTGTTATGAGATATTCAACGAAGCAGTGGATAGTGGATATATCAAAAATCCAACGCGGAGCGTATCTGCGTGCATCTGCGTTTATCTGCGGTTGATTCGGTATTGTCCAGTTTCATTTCAAATCATTATCAATATTTTTTTAACCGCAGATGCACGCAGATAAACGCAGATGTTGTTATGTGGGGAAGTGAAAATATTTATACAGAGCAATATATAAGATATATTGTTATATTCATTGAAATTACAGGTGAAAGGAGTGATAAAATGATAACAGATCGTGACAAAAATATCATAATACGGTATGCTAAGAAATATAATGTCGCTGGTGTCATTTTATTTGGTTCTTCAGTTTTAGATGATAAAGAGTCTAACGATATAGATGTTGGAGTGAAAGGAATTGAACCACGTTTGTTTTTTAAATTTTATGCAGATCTATTTAGGCATTTATCAAAATCCGTTGATCTTGTTGATCTCTCCAAAAAGTCATTATTTAATGACTTGATAGAAGAAGACGGAGTTAAGATATATGGATAAATTGTATCAACAGGATGGAGCAAGCCACTCGTATCCTGCCGATCCTGTTCATCCTGTCCATTAATTCAATCAATGCGATTGCATATTTGGCGGCGTATCCTAAATAGTGATGTTACCTCCATGATCTTGATGCCTACCGCACCAGTTCACATAAATCCTGCACAGACCCCGGGAGCAGCCGAAAATCCAAACCTCTCTTTTGGCGGTTGCCCATTCCGGCATTGGTTATGAGATATTCAACGAAGCAGTGGATAGTGGATATCTCATATCCAAAACTTTAGGGGAAAACCAGTAAATATGGATTCATTTTTCACCGCAGAGAACGCTGAGGACGCAGAGGAACTTGCATTGGCAACTCTGCGCTCTCTGCGTCCTCTGCGGTTGATTTATTATATTGAGTTGTTAGTATCAGACAGGATTTACAGGATGG
>JAUSPM010000251.1 GCA_030655675.1 Methanosarcinaceae archaeon
CTGTGAAAAAGTTTAACGATCACAAGATCGGACGCTTGATCGTTACAATTGACGGTGTGCCAAAAGGTGTTCTGTCAAAGACCGATGTTTTGAATGAACTGGCTGTATATTAGTTCAATTCATACTGCGCAGACACATTTAAAACGTTCACCTTCTACGTTTTTCCATCTCTGAAGCAATATCTTCCAGTTTCACATCATTTGCCGCAAGCATTACAAGCAGATGGAACAGCAGGTCTGAAGACTCATAGATGATCTCATCATGATCTTTATTCTTTGCTGCAAGTATGACCTCAACCGCTTCTTCGCCTACTTTTTCAAGTATTTTATCCATTCCTTTCCTGTGATTTAGGAGCGAGCAAACATATGACCCCTCTATAGGATTGTTTTTGCGGTCGATTATAATGTCATAGATCTCATTTAAAATTGATAAGTCGGTATCTGGCATTTTTAAACCTCTGTTTTTGTGGATAATCATATGTGGTTATAGTTCAATTATATTTACTCTGGTGTTTTCTTTACGTATAATATTGTCCCTTTGTACGTCCCTTGTATGAGTCGATCTAATTACACAATTCATGAGATTGCCATCCACAATGTATAATGATGTCAAATTTGTATTTATAGGATACCATTAAAATAAATATGATCTTAAAAAAAAGGAGTGGAATTATGAGAACAGAAGATATTCAGGTAAAGGATATTATGACACGCGGGGTGTTAACCATGCCAGTTGAATCAACTGCTGGTGACATTGTGACGGCAATGGCAAAAAACAAGTTGTCTGCAGTTGCCATAGTTGATAAAAGTGGTGAAGCTGTTGGTATAATATCTGAGATGGACATTCTTGCAAGAATTGACAGAATTGATTGGAAAAATACATTGGTGGACGAGTTAGTTGCCTTATCAATTGAATCGATCAACCCGAGTTCAACACTTCAAGAAGCTGCACAGATCATGACGAAAAAGCATATTCATCGTTTGGTAGTTATGTCAGAAAAATGTGTGGGCGCATCCAATCGACCGGTTGGAATTGTAAGTGCAGGCGATCTAATGAAAAAATATCTTCAATAGATAAAAAAAGATGGGCTTACCGATCTTGCATAACATGTTGCAACATATTAACATTGCAATGATAGTGAGCCGTATATTTTTTTGTAGTATATAATTTATATCGATTTTAAATTGTTCTTGGGTCAGTGATCACGCCTGTCAGTGCAGATGCTGCTGCTGTTGCAGGTGAACTGAGATATACAAATGAGTTCGGACTGCCTTCTCGTCCCTTGAAGTTACGGTTGGATGTTGCAAGACCTACTTCACCATCTCCCAAAAGACCGAAGGAGCCGCCCATACATGGACCACAGCAAGGTGATTCTACCATTGCACCCGCTTCCATGAATTGCTCGATGTATCCTGCTCTCAAGACCTTCATGTATTCGGTTCTGGATGCAGGAATGATCAAAAGTCGTACATCTTTTGCAACGGGCTCGTTACCCATCATCTTTGCAACGATCTCGATATCTTCAAAACGACCA
This sequence comes from Methanosarcinaceae archaeon, assembly GCA_030655675.1. Lineage (GTDB taxonomy): Archaea > Halobacteriota > Methanosarcinia > Methanosarcinales > Methanosarcinaceae > Methanovorans. Next base: position 1,535 of record JAUSPM010000251.1, read on the forward strand.
TTGGTGCATGAGCCTACAAACACCTGATCCACTTTTATACCTTCTACTTCTGTCACAGGTTTAACGTTATCCACATTGTGCGGGCATGCCACTTGCGGTGCAAGGTCAGACACATCATATTCATGGAAGTCGGAATATTCTGCACCCTCATCGGATTTCCAGTATGGGTCAAACTCATAGCCTGGGATTCTCTCTTTGAGGTATGCTTCTGTGGTCTCGTCTGCTTCGACAATACCTGCCTTGCCGCCCATCTCGATCGCCATGTTGGACATTGTCATGCGCTCTGACATTGACATATCCCTGACAGTCGATCCTGCATATTCTGCGGCTTTGTATCTGGCACCTTCTGCTCCTACATCACCTATCAGGTGCAGGATAACATCTTTAGAGTAAACGTGCTTTGGCAGTTTTCCATTGACCTCGAATCGGACGGTCTCAGGAACTCTGAACCAGAGTTTTCCCGAGGCGAACACTGCTGCCATATCGGTTGAACCGATACCTGTTGAAAATGAACCCAGTGCGCCGTAGGCGCAGGTGTGTGAATCAGAACCCACTACAAGGTCGCCTGGTTTTACATGCCCTTTTTCAGGCATGACCTGGTGACAGACTCCCTCATATACATCATAGTTGAGGATATCCTGCTCCTTTGCAAATTTGCGGAGCATAGTATGGTTTGCCGCGGCATTGAGGGAATCTGCCGGCACCTGATGATCGAACAGTATTACGATCTTGCTTGGGTCCCATACTTTTTTCTCTTCCTTGTCGCGCATGATGTCATAAAAACCATCAACCGCAAGCGGACCTGTGATGTCATGGGTCATTGCGCAGTCGATGTTTGCAAGTACGAAATCTCCGGTCTTGACAGTCTTTCCGGCTGCCTTTGAGAAGATCTTTTCTGAAATAGTCATTGGATGATCGGTATTATTTGACATGGTAATCTTGCAGTTAATTGTTGATATTATAAATAAATCAATCGATGAAATCAGTGTCTTTGTTGAATTATCTTGTGATTTCGTGTGTTCCTTTGCTGTCATGTACGACATAAACAACATGATATTTTTCATCTACATTGCCGGATGTGATCTTAAGTTCATCTTTGCCGGTAGTAAAATCCTCGAACTTCTTATATAGTGCAATAGTATCTTCAATTTCTGCAACATATCTGGTAATCACATCATTTGCGATCGTTATGCTCTCCTCTGATGTGATCTTACGCCCCAATCCCTCACATTCAGACACATGGAGTTCCATATCCTGCATGTAGAATGGATACGTGCGACACAGCATGGGGCGGACATCGTGTATCTTGCACTTGTTGGAAGTTTCTGCATCTTCTATAAAATTGCAGTCTCCATTGCTTTTGCGTGCAAGCATCCAACCGAATGTGTGTATTTTTCCATCTGTGTCTATCAGATCGCTGTCAGGTACATCCGATGTTGCCGGAGTTGCAATTTCGTGCGCTTCAAGCGTGGTGTGGTTTGCGATCAACTGTATCTCATTTGGCATTAACAATACGCGGTTGTCACCAAATGCGTGTCTGCAACATTTTCCACACATGAGGCAGGAAAAACCGATATCTTCTATCTTTGATGCAATTGTTCCTGTGCTGATATTCGAAATATTTGTGAGTTCTTGCTCTAATTCCTGTATTAAAAGTGACTTGTATTTCTCATCCATTTGTGGTCTAGTCTATATTTGTGCATGTCTTGGTATATAATCGAGATGTTAATCTAAATCTATATTTGTTTTTGTTTAACTGGTGGGGCGTTGTTGTGCAGGGTGTTTAATTAGTTCATGATAAAAATGATTCACCTCACGCGCAAGAGCGCGCATTGCCCTACATACACATCGAATTTTCAATCGTCATCTGCACATTCCACAAGTTTTAATAAATGTTTTGCTGTATTTGTTTATACTACTCCGCAAGTATAATTTAGAACTATATCTGACAGCCACAGAGCGCACAGAGTACACAGAGGGAATGTTGCTGCGTTCTCTGTGCTCTCTGTGTACTCTGTGGCAAAAAGTTACAAAAAGTAGATATTGTTTAGTATATCTGATGAAATGTCAGTGCACATTCAAATACCTAAAACCCCATGCATCAACCCCGCCGCAGGCGGCATGTTCCATACCTACCTACCATCCGGTCGCATTCGCAAAATACGTAGTTTCTATGTAGGGCAATCCATCCAAAAACAGATGTATTGACAGCGATTGAAACTTCGATATGTATTCAAGGCAGTGGTGAAGAACGGTGCCGCGCTACGCATGGGTGGTAGTACCGTTTTTATTTTCACCCATAAATCCGCATACGCTACAACACAACTTTAGACCGACTAAACAAATACGTTTTG
>JAUSPM010000262.1 GCA_030655675.1 Methanosarcinaceae archaeon
AAAGGATGAGAGGGTAACAGGTTTAGCTACGGGAACGTGATCCCAAACAAAATACTCGTTATCCCTCTCGACCTACTTAGATAGTAGGTGACAAGATACATTTTTTTGTTGCTCTTGCAATAAGGGGTATATACGAACAAAAACCAATTATTAAATATTACAATCGGTACAGCACCATTTTCCCGTCATTGGTTTATATAAAAACCGACCGCAGAGGACGCGGAGAACGCAGAGGGGTTAAAATAAACATGGCAAATACCTCTGCGCCCTCTGCGTGCTCTGCGGTAAAAATTTGTACCCCAATCATTGAAATTACTGTATTTAAAAACAGTGCCGTTACAATACTTCATTGCTTTCGATCTCAAGCAACTGCTTTTTCAACCCTACTCCACCGCTATATCCACCAACACTGTTTTTTGCAACCACCCTGTGACACGGAATTATAATTGGACATGGGTTTTTTGACAATGCCTGCCCCACAGCCCTTGCACCTCCGCTGCTGCCAATACGGTCTGCGAGTTCGGAATAAGTGATGATCGCACCATAAGGAATCTTCCGCGTCTCATTTAACACAACTTGCTCAAAATCAGTGAGACCTGAAAGATCAGGTTCATATTTTGAAAAATCAACCTTCACACCCTTCAAGTATCTTGAAATATCCCTGTAAAGTTCATCTGAATTCATAATCACTCATAATTCACTTTTCACCAAACAATTCCATCTCAAGATGTTCCCTTTTTAGTTTATAGCGTCGCCAGCTAATCAACAAGAACACAACAACTGCCAATGAACCAACAACAAAAACCACCAGGTATGGAAGCGTGGCACTCAGCAACAATGGATTCATATTATCCCTCTCCTCGTATGTCGGATACATGATGTCCTTCTTATCACTGCTGTGTGCAAGTCCCAGAGCATGACCCAATTCATGTTTTGTGACCAAAAGCATATTCAGATCCCCATACTGGCGCCATGCATAACCCTGATAATTCCCGACCTCAAGCACAATATCACCACGCAGGTATTTCCCATTGATCATGTAGGGACTCCAAAATCCGGCAACACCTTCCTGAGCACCGATAACCTCTTCGATATTCTCAACCCACATAATGCGTATATCCGCATCATCCGTATCAACCACCTCAAAATTCGGCATGAAATCCAACTTTGAGTTGCCGCCGTCCTCCCAGTACAAAAGAGCAGATTCAACCTGAACACGATAAGTTGGACTGTAATGTAGCGGAACATCCACGTCATCAATGAAAACAGTAATTGGAAAATGATCCCAGGGAGTATCCAACAGTTTTGGATATTCATAAGCAGCTAATGCAAACTGCGATACAAATATAATAACTAAAAAAGAAATTATAACAATTGCAACATCATGCTTCTTTTCTGACATGATATTTTTCACTTAAACGTCTATATCAATTGAAAGATTACACACATCGCACATTTCACTAGTGTCACTCTCACAGGAAAATTCAGAATTAAGTGCTCGCGTACCTTCGGCAAGCACAGACGCATTGGACAATGTGCCCCCTATCAAAATAGCATCAAATATCTCTTCTTTTGTAATCCCCAATCGTTTCGCGACTCTGATGTGCATCTTCAAACAGTGATCACAACGAATAGCAGATGACACGCCTATAGAGATCAACTCTACCGTTCTTGAATCCATGCGCTTGAACTCACGCATGATAGAATCATCGTATAGGATCTTTGGAATTAAAAGTTCAGGCATGTCTTTCATGAAATTCAGGATATATGGGATCTCACCATATCGCTCCTTGACGTCAACCAAAAGTTCATCTACAGCATCCTCTGGTTTTTTTTTCAAAATTTCCCTGATCTTTTCAATTTCCATAGAACAAGTCCCCTATCTATTTTGTGACATATAAGAACGAGAAAAATCTCCCTTCGGTCGATTTAACTCGAACTATATAATTCCATAAATTATATACTATGAAAAAATTATATTACAAAACCAACTTCTGATTTACGTTGTATCTTAATCAATATATAATTTTTCATTTTCGATTGTGTAACATTTGCAATTTCTGACAGAATCGGACCTTCATCGAATTCGATCTTCTCAACCTTCTCATGGAACTCATCATAAGGCAACTTCACACGAAGCCCATCAAGCTGAATCGTGATAGGCGCAGGAGTCAAAACATGCTCGATCTCAGGTATCTGGTCTTTGATCTCTTTCATGATCCTTACAGGTAAAACTACAAGTGGATCCTTCGCGATCTCTTCCCGCACACTATCGACCATTTCACTGACCATTTTATTCATCCTATCAAGTCCTTCCAATTCCGGTTCTTTACGCAGACGATGTGCTACACGCCCTATTCCCCCAATGTACATATCCGCGTTGGGAATGTCCTCTGTTTTGATATCGGGTCCACCTGTTACCACAATTGGAATTTCAATACCTTCAAACAGTTTCGGTTTCTTGTTAATGATACAATCGCTGAACGTCCCGAATGAAAATAATGCGATATCATGCTCATTTATGAGCTTTCTCTCATAATCAGCAGACAGTGCAACCCTTCGTCCCATGCCTCTTGCAAGACCGATCATATTGGTATTCGCACCACCACGACGCAAATACTCTGCGACATCACATGCCGAATGTGGTAGATGGTGATATGCAAGTGTAGGAGATACAACCGCGATCTCCGTGCCTGTAAGTGGTGACTTTACCAGTTTCCCAAGCAACTTTGTTGAAAGCGCTTCTACCAGATGTACATCCTTTTCAGGAATTAACATAATAAGTGTGACTTCTGAAGCAGCCGGAATTGCCTGTATCAAATACCCGCCAAGATCCTCTAAAAGTTCAAGGATCAATCCATGTTTGTACATCCCGCCATCGTAAATATAAGGTTCAAGAACTGCTGCCACTTGGTTCACCTCCCAATAGTTCATCCAACATTTTATGAGCTTGTTCTACCCACTCCTTCTTCATGACATCCTCGGTTGCCACAAAAATAAAATGATTGCCATTAAGTGAATGGTACCTTACTCTGAATCCTTCCGGTGTAGCCCTTATTGCCATATCAACAAGCCTTGCCTGCAACGTCCTCTGAGGGTCTTCGACAACCATCTCTTCGATCAAAGGTACTTCTTCAAGTGGATTTTCACAACTTACAGAGACCGTTTTCCTCTCCGGCTGATGTACATTGATGCGTCCGCACCTTGCCCAGAGACTCTCAAGCAACTGTGGCAGATACGCCTCATTTTCTATGTCGATCACAACCTCACTTTCCCCAAAAGTTCCAACCCCTACCTGTGCAAAATCGGAAATTTTTATCGGTGCAAGACCGCCCCTCAGAACAATGACCATCTGGAACAATGTTTCTTCAGGTGTAACTACTACCTTGATCTTATTGATAGACCGGACAAGCACCAGGTCAGTGATCGCATCACTTACGATCTGTTTGTAATGGTCAGCTTCCTCCGCAATGGTTGACTCGACCACAAACGTATCGAGTGTTGACATCTCTACTCCTCCACATAACCGGATGCCAACAATGCAGCACCGACCGCACCGATCAACTGCGAATGTGGCGGCACGATAACATTGATCTTAAGCAAGTCGCCAAGCGCCTTTGGAACACCTTCAATAAGTGAAGAACCACCTACAAGGATCAAAGGCTCCTTTACCTCAATTTCCTGCAACTGCTGCTCGAATATCTGTTCAACCACACTGTGACATGCCGCAGCTGCAACATCCTGTGCAGCCGAACCTTGTGCAAGGGAATTGACAAGAGACTGGATACCGAACACGATACAATAACTGTTCATCTCCACTTTATCCTGCATACCTTTCACTGCAAGTTTTCCAAGTTCAGTGATCTCAACCCCAAGTCTCTTTGCAGTCATATCAAGGAAACGTCCTGAAGCACCGGCACAGATACCACCCATGGTAAACATCCCGGGAATCCCGTCCTCAACCGATATCGCCTTGTTGTCCATTCCCCCGATATCAATAACGGTAGCAGGACCTTTTTGTTTATCTGCAAGATACACCGCGCCTTTTGAGTTGACTGTGATCTCTTCCTGAACGAGTTGCGCTTTGAAATGTTCACCGATCAGGAACCTTCCGTATCCTGTAGTACCAAGTGCCTGAACATCTTCTTCTTTGACACCAGCCTGTTCAAGTGCTATATCATATGCTTTTCTGGCACTTTCAATTACATTGATAGTTGGAACCCAACCTTCACCTATAAGCTTATTATCACGCATGATGGCAGCTTTTGTAGTCGTGGAGCCCGAATCAATACCTGCTGTAAGTCCGGTTTGTACTTCCCTTGCAAGCAAATGTTTACGTCTTGCAATGGTGGTGAGCGCTTCCATACGTGTCAGCAATGTCGCTGCTGTTGTGCGCTCTGTAAATGAATAACTGATAACAGGAATGTCGGAATTCTTGTGAATGTACCTTCGCACTTCGTTCCTTACAATTGCAGCCTCTGCACACCTGAAACATGATGTGACAAAAACACCATCAACAGGAGCAGTTCCTTCGACAACAGCCTTTGCACGTGCCATCATGAGTTTAAGGTCTGCACTTGCAACCTGAAGACCAAACTCCATTTCAATTGTATCAAGACTGGAAACATCCATTTCAGGATACACGAGTTTCGCATTGACCCTCTCGGCAGCAGAATCCAGTTGAGACTGAATGCCTGCATATTCAGAACCACATGAGACAAGAGCAACTTTAACCTGTTCGTATTTTTCTTCTTTGCTCATGATCGTTACTCCTTTGGAAGAGATTTTAAAAAGTCACTGATCTTATAGACAAACTCCTTTCCCTCTGCATCCGAATATGGATACACGAGTTCAAGAACAGGAATGCCTTTATCCCGTGCCAGGAATTTTGTCAATTCGTTAGTACGCGCACACCCCATACATCCAAAACTGATAGCAGCATCATCAACAATAATTGCTGCTTCCGCCTCATCAATAAGAGGTCCTACAAGCGCCATCCTGCCACGTACACCTGCCGGAACTTCGACGGCTGCGTATTTTAAACCGTGTTTCGGGTCTTCCGGTGTAATATTGAGTGGAGGTGAGTCTATTCCGATGGTCGTAATTTTCTCATGCACCTGCCCCATCATAGCAAGAGGCGTATGACCGAAACGCTCGATAAGATCAGATAGGATCAAACTGTTTGTTGGATAAATAAAAACTTTTGTCAATGCCTCACCTCGTAAGTTCAGATTCAATAATGTCTTTTAAAATCGATACTTTCAGTTTTTCAGGACGCACTATCTTCTCAAGAGGTACGTTGTTATCATAATCATCCAATGCTTTCCCAATAATTGGCAACATTCCGATCTCATTTCGCAGGAAATGGAATCCGGGTCTTGGACCGCCTCCCCGACCTGCACGGCATCGCCTGTCATCACCTGGAGGGAAACCTCTCTCTTTTACGAAAATATGATTTTTGTCAAGTGCAACTACTTTTTCAACAACCTTATTGACCGCATCTTCCGGACCTGTTACCATCGTGCCAAAACAGGTCTCCTTGATCGTGATCTCGATCTCGGATTCATATACCTCAAGTGCAGCATCGATTGGCAGTACGCTGTCAGAACTTATCACGACGAGTTTCGTGATCGTCCCATCTTCATGAGCCGACATTACTGCTCCTCCTCAAGCGCTTCTGTCACATACATTACATCGCCTTCCTTGAAATGTTTAAGTTTATCAATATCCAATATTTTTCCTATAATATTCGTACTTGTGAATTTCTCACCTGTAGGTCCAAACAGATCGTCATCCTCTGTCTTAACGCCAACCATTCCCATTCTCTTTGCAGCCTGATTAGTAACTCCGATCTCGCCTGACAATACCTTACCTTTAGGACTATTTTCCGGATAGATCTCTTTGTATTTTTCGGCTTCTCTTTCTGCCTTGAATATGTACGTATTCTCATACGTCATAACAACAGGTAAAGGTCCGACAGGTCTGAATTGAAGGCCAATTGCATGCCTGAAAAAATTAAGGGTTATTGGTGCAAGGTCATCATATAGTTCGATCCTTACAAGTTTTGAATTTGATACACCAAGTGCTTTGACCTTTCCAGCCCCCAGTATCTCAAGTGTGGTAGGAGGAGTCTGTGTAACAATTATTGCATCTTCCTCAGTGTGCCCATCCCTGACAAGTTTCACTCCAATCTCAGATAAATGCTCTTCCGCTTCCTTAAAATTCAATCCAAGTATAGTGATCGGACGCGGGATCATCTCTACATCGAGATGTTGCCCGGATTGTGCCAATTTTACAAGTTCGATCCCTTTTGAGACATGACCTACAACCGTATGCATTAAGCTTGATGTACGGTCATCGCATGAGATGTACGCACGTCCACTGCCATTGCCCACAGTGCGTATCGAAACCGCGCCAGCGGCCCTTGGCTCGAAGTTCTCATAATTACACATCTCACCCTGTAGATTGTCATCGGAAATGAATGAACTTGATACCATACCAACCTTAAATGTCCCATCGCGCGTGAGTGATAATAAATGCTCTGCACCGTGTGGTGCTGCAATTGAAAGTTCTACCTCAAAATAAGTGAATATCTTTACCCCATCATCGAGTTTTGTAGAAAGATCGGTCGTACAGAGGCGTTCTGCCATATGTCCCCACTCAACGACAGGTTCTATTCGTATGATCGCATCACTTTTATTCAGTTCCAGTAAAACATTCTTGCCGCTTATGATCTTTGCAAATGTTCCGTTTTCCGGAGCACCGTAATCAGAAGTGTGGCGGTTCTTTGTAAATATCAAATGCGTGTTCTTAGGATCAAATCCGCCTGCCCCAAAAGCCACCTCAAAACGTTCAAAATTCTTGGAACCCCGTGATGGGGTCATGTCAGTCTCAAAAGGTCCAAAAGCCACAGCATCCTTGCTTATCCATCGGATGGGGGTGCCTTCATAATCCTTGTAATGTTCAGACCATATATGTTTAGATAAATCGTCTGAACCTGTCAGTTCTATCTTGAACTCGCCTTTTGGCGTTGTAATGGTATATTCATTGACATCATCACTTTTGCGCTCAGTACTTTCCTTGAGTATTCCAATTGCAGTTCCTTCTTTGTGGGGTGTTTTCGAAACAATTAATGCATCTGCAAGTGTTGCCCCCTCAGGCAATGATATTTCTTGTTCATTAACCTCTACTGTTATTTCATTACTCGTACGAGCGCCTCCTGTAAATTGTTTTTCGAATATGAAGTTGGAGATTTGAGGTCAATAGAAAATACAATAACACTGATTTAAGACTTTTCTGCCGCCTCGATTCGTTCCGCTTCAGTAAGTTTTGATAAGACTGTTTCAGGGGGACCAATATCTACGATCTTCGCTGCCCTCATCAAGGCAATACGGTCACAAACCTCAAGCACAAAGTCCATATCGTGTGATACGATCACAAATGTCTCACCCATCTCTTCACGTGCTTTTAGGATCGATCTTGTAACCTCGATCTTTGTGATCGGGTCCATCGTACCTGTGGGCTCATCCATTATAATGATCTTTGGTTCTTTAATTAAGATCTGGGTCAGTGCAACTCTGTGCCGCTCCCCTTCACTTAACTCATGTGATTTCTTGGATAATATAGATTTTGCTTTATCTTCCGTAAAACCTGCAGTCTGAAGCGTCTTTAATGCTTTCCTGACACCAAGTTCATAAGGCAGATCAAGCCCGATAGATTCCGTTAAATTATCAATGATTGACCTGTGAGGATACAAACCGTATTCCTGATGAAGGATTCCCATATATTTAGTGGCACGTCCCCTCTTATCAGGACCTGGAATGGTCATATCAACCCATTCATCACCAATCCTTACATTAACACTGCCACTTGTTGGCTGTATTACACCCATCAATATCTCAGATGTTGTGGTCTTTCCTGCACCACTCACACCCACGAGACCAAATATCTCACCTTCTTTCACATCAAATGAGATATCATTTACTGCACGCACAACTCCCCTGTCAACTGAAACATATTTCTTGACAATATTCTTCACTTGTATAATAGGTACACCAACGGCGACATCAGCGTGTTTTTCAATTGTCCCAACCAGTTTCATAAAGTCTGCAGAAACTTTTTTCGGATCGCCTTCGCTGACTATCTCTCCATTCTCAAGGAAAATTGCCTTGTCTGCCAATTGTTCTATGACCTCTGACCAGTGAGATGTGATAACCATTGACATTTTGTATTCATTCACTGCATTCATTATGACATCATGGACGATTACAGCGGTTTTAGGATCAAGGGTACCTGTAGGTTCATCAGCAAGGAGCAGCATTGGACTCTTTA
>JAUSPM010000269.1 GCA_030655675.1 Methanosarcinaceae archaeon
TTAAGTTTAAGTTTAAGTTTAAGTTTAAAATTAAATATAAGATTGAGTTTAAGTTTAAGGATACATTGGTAAAAGATGTATGTTATTTGCGCATCAATAATCTTTTAGATCGATGTTCTATTTTATTCTTTTCCCACGCAAGAATCAGGCACGTCAAAGGATGATGCATCCGTTAAATCAAGATCCTACCAAGAAACTACTTTGTCGTATTCAAACAAAAGTTGTACCATTCCGTTATAATCTACGGTCTCAACTTCTATATTCATATTACGAGCCCGCACATCCGCATCAAGGATATACACTTTTGCAAAATCAGATGAAAGGTCGCCAAGAACTGCATCATGGATGTACAGCAATCCGATCTCATTCTTATCCGCCTGTTTTTTTGCGATCTCAATGGGTGTGGGGTCATTCAGGTCTTTTATGATATGTAATATCTTTTGCATCTCTATCACCTACCATGGAATTACAATATCAGAATCTGCAATGAGTTCTGCGATCATATCATGTGAGATCGGTTCGATACCAGATAGCAATTCAACATTTCTCGCCTTCGCCGCATCCTTATCTACAACAAGACTGTGTGCGATCATCTTTAGCATTTCGATCTCTTCCGACGTGTCCTTTGCACCGACAATACCTGAATGAAGTTGTCCTGCATGACGTACACCTTCATCTAAAAATATCACAGTAACACTATCATCGCGAAGTGTGGCTCCGACTGCCATGCGCAAACCTTCGATGTTGCGTATAGTGTTAAAGGGCGTGCGCCTGATGATGACTGCAATTTTCTTTTTCATGATAATGTTCCATATTCATTTAAATGTATCAAAATATCAAAACGATATGAATCTATTCGATTCTTTGATTATCGTTGCAAGATCATACTGACTTCCATATACGATATTCTCAACAACTTCCACTTTTCTTTGTGCTGCATTGTGAGCGCATAGAATAATCTCAACTCCTTGTTCGATCAAAACCTGGAATGGCTCAAAAACAGAGTTGTGTGTGCCATCTGCCATCAGGAAAATCGATACTGATGTGCCCTGTTTGACGGCAGCTTTGCTAAGTTCTATTACAGTATTGGTATTCTCGTGCTCTGGTGATGTAGTAAGCAGTATCCCGAGTTTCATGATTGTACACACGATCTGTATTTAGTTAGGCTTTTTGGATGCGAACCTTCCACAGTTTATCTGCGACCTTATCGATTCCCAAAACGGTGTGTCCTTCATTTGTTACGCTCTTTGGGACATTTTCGACTGCAGGCGCATGATCGAAGATCACTGTAAGTAAATCTCCGCTTTCAAGTTGTTCAAGTTGGAGTTTTGTTTTTACGAAAGTAAAAGGGCAAACATCTCCGGTCAGGTCTAATTCGATTTCTTGAGTCATATTTTCTACCTTTTATTGATAAGTTGAATACAATAATTCATTCGATCAGGCATATATAATTTGAGGTCACGGCAAGTATTAAACAAGTTGCACAAAAATAGGACATTGCGCTTTATGTAGAACTATAAAATGTGTTTTGTGTTTTATGTGTATTTACGAGTTGCTTGGTGGAACCGTCTGGATATACAAACGTAAGCACATCCACACTGACACCAAGTTCATGTGAATCATGTAAGTAGTAATCACCGCTTTGTCTTGATATATTTTTCAACATTATCATAGCATGGTTTTGTCCAATCTCAATTATCTCGACATCCTCAAATTCAAAAAATATATTCTCAAACGTAGGTCCAAGATTGCGGCTGCCAAGCAAGAAAACATAGGCTTTTGCAAAAGGATCGAGATCATATGTGATCTCCACTATACCATCTGCTTTTTCAAAAGTCACAACCATTTGGGTGATATGTATGAATTGTTCATCCTCTATCACTGTCGATGATGGCATAATGACTAATGCGAATGCTGCTATCAACAAGATCATAATTGCTGCAAGTGATTTCATGGTATCCGACGTATATATTTAATTTACCGGTTAATATCTCTTTTTACAAGAGTATACAATTATATAACTTTGATTATATATACAGTAGTGGCTATAAAAGCGTCAAGTATATATGATTCAGTTACCTTTTTAAGACACAAATCAATAACACATAACATACTTACAGTCAGATTACAAAGACTGATCTTTTTATAATTACTAACACACAATGTGAGTTCAACATGGAAAACGACGAAAATATTAATGAAGAAACCACACCAGTTGCACCTAGTGACTCTGATGTAGAAGTCAATGATGATGTTACCATTGATACTACTATTAAAACCACTGAAGATACAACTGCCAATATCGAAGTTCCGGAACTTCAGATCGACCAGATCATAGGCCAGGACCATGCTGTTGAAGTTGTCAGAAAAGCAGCAAGCCAAAGGCGACATGTCATGATGATCGGTACTCCCGGTACCGGAAAATCGTTGCTTGCAAAAGCGATGGCAGAACTACTTCCAAAAGAGGAATTGCAGGATATCTTGGCATATCCGAATATCGAAGACTCGAACAACCCCAAGATCAGGGAAGTGCCTGCCGGAAAGGGCAGGGAGATCGTCATGGCACACAGGATGGAAGCCAGAAAGAAAGCACAGGCACGCAATATGCTGATGATGCTATTCGTGTTCGGAATTGTTATGTATTCATTTTATGTGGGGCAGCTTTTGTGGGGCATAATCGCAGCCATCATGATACTGATGTTAACACGCCAGTTCATGCCAAAAGAAGAACTCATGATCCCGAAACTTATTGTTTCAAATTTCGAGAAGGAACATGCACCATACATCGATGCGACCGGAACACACGCAGGTGCGCTTCTGGGCGATGTAAGGCATGATCCATTCCAGTCAGGCGGACTGGAAACACCTGCACACGACCGTGTGGAAGGCGGAGATATTCACAAGGCTCACAAGGGCGTATTGTTCATTGATGAAATGAATACCTTGCGAATAGAATCCCAGCAAAGTATGCTCACAGCATTGCAGGAAAAAGAATTTTCGATCACAGGGCAGTCTGAACGCAGTTCAGGTGCACTTGTGAAAACCGACCCTGTACCATGTGATTTTATCATGGTTGCAGCAGGTAATCTTGATGCAGTTGAAAATATGCATCCTGCACTGAGATCCCGTATAAAGGGATACGGATATGAGATATATATGCGTGATTCGATGGATGACACTGCTGAAAATCGTGAAAAACTTGTACGTTTCGTTGCTCAGGAAGTTGTACGGGACGGTAATATTCCACACTTTAACATGGCTGCTGTGGATGAAATTATACGCGAAGCAAAACGCAGGGCTGGAAGAAAAGGTCATCTGACATTGAAACTGCGAGATCTTGGAGGACTTGTTAGGGTTGCGGGAGATATTGCCCGTGCCGAAGAAGCAGATATCACAACTGCAAAACATGTACTCGCTGCCAAAAAGATGGCACGTTCCATTGAACAGCAACTTGCAGATAGTTATCTTGAGCAGAAAAAGGATTACCAGTTATTCGGTAAAGAAGGTTCAGCGATCGGGAGAGTTAACGGACTTGCCGTAATGGGCGGGGATTCTGGGATAGTTCTTCCTATTATAGCAGAAGTAACACCATCCCAGTCGAGTTCTGGAGGTCGAGTTATCGCAACCGGTATGCTGAAAGATATTGCCAAAGAGTCAGTACAAAACGTGTCGGCTGTCATCAAAAAGATGACAGGAAAGGATATTATGAACCACGATATTCACATACAGTTCATTGGAACTTATGAAGGTGTGGAAGGCGACAGTGCTTCGATTTCAATAGCGACCGCTGTTATATCAGCTATTGAGGGCATCCCGATCGATCAGACGGTAGCAATGACAGGTTCGCTATCAGTCAGGGGCGATGTGCTTCCTATCGGTGGAGTCACCTACAAGATCGAAGCAGCGGCATTGGCAGGGATAAAGAAGATCATCATTCCAAAGTCGAATGAAGCTGATGTTCTGATCGAAGATATGTATAAGGATATGGTCGAGATAATTCCAGTCACCAATATAAGTGAAGTTATCGAACACAGTCTTGTTGCCAGTGACAGCGAAAAGAAAGGAATCGTGGATAAACTGAAAAAACTAACGAATATAAAGTTGAACCTTGATATTCCAGATGTTATTCCAGTAGCAATTAAGAACATAAACAGCAGCGCAGGAACAAATAATGCATAATGTAGATTTTTTTGATTCAAGAATTATTGAGGGGACTGCGACCTCAATTATTCTTGACAATGGCAAGATAGAGGAGATCTCTGTAAACTACACCCGCGGCGTGGGCGTGCGAGCTCTTTGCGGCGGCTCATGGGGATTCACATCTGCAGATGGTGATTTTGATCTCCAGAAAGCTATGAGGTCAGCATTTGAACTTGCAGAAGGGATGGATTCAAAAACCCCACAAGAGAAAGTAGAATTATTTCCCACCACCACACCTGTTTTAAAGGGTATACCGAATATCAAGATTGACCCAAAGAACGTTCCGATAGAGGAAAAGGTACAGCTCCTGAAGGATATTGGAGCGCATGCAAAGATAGATGGGGTTAGCAGTACAACGGCTGTGTATTCAGAGTCTTCAATGAAAATGCAGTACAGCAATTCGGAAGACGTTGAATGTGAATATGAATTGATGCGGATCGGTTTTGCGATCAGTGCTGTTGCTTCCCAAAATGGTGTATATCAAGCAGGCAGAGAAAGCAGATTCGGGGTTTGTGGGTATGAATTGTTCGATAAACATGATGCTTTTGCACTTGCAAAGTCTGCCGGAAAGACGGCTGTTGAACTTCTGGGTGCAAAACAGGCAAAAGGCGGAAACATGCCTGTAATACTTGATCCTGAACTTGCAGGCGTTTTTGCGCATGAGGCTGTAGGTCACGCATCTGAAGCGGACCTGGTGCTTGAAGGCAGTTCGGTTCTTGAGAACAAGATCGGTGAGCAGATCGCATCACCTCTTGTCAGTGTTATTGATGACCCGACATTGCACGAATACGGGTATTACCCATTCGATGCAGAGGGTGTTCAGTCTAACAAAACAACGATCATAAAGGACGGCATGATGGAATCATACTTACATTCAAGGGAAACTGCCGCGCGTCTTGGTGGAATTCCAGGACATAGCAGGGCACAGGGTTACTCGATGCCGATCGTAAGGATGAGTAATACATATATCGATAACGGAAATTCGAAATTCGAGGAGATGCTTGAGGACATTGGTGACGGTATATACCTCATAGGTTCTCGCGGCGGACAGGTGAACACAGGCGAAGGTGTGTTCCAGTTCAATGCCGAGAAAGGATATCTTATTGAGAACGGTGAACTGACAACGTTACTTCGTGATGTGTCTCTTTCCGGAAATACGCTTGAGATACTGAAAAACGTCAACATGGTCGGCAACGACCTAACAATGCATTCAGGCAGATGCGGCAAGAACGGACAAACAGCACCTGTAACTGACGGTTCCCCCCATATATCGATAACAAAAGCCCTTGTCGGAGGTGTCTGAACATGTACGAAATGGCACAAAAGGCACTTTCACTTGCTATGAAAAACGGTGCGGATGAGGCAGAGGTTTACTATGCGAACAACCGCTCAACGAGTGCTAATATCCGAAAAAATCTGATTGAAGGTGCAAAAGAGCAGTTCTCAGAGGGTATCGGGATACGGGCGATCATAGGTGGTGCAGTCGGCTTTGCGAGTACAAATATTCCGAATCGATTGGAGGATGCCGTCAAGATCGCAGTCGCTTCTGCAAGAGTGCGGGAAAGTGATCCGGATTGGACCGGACTTGTGTCCAATTCGAAATACCCCAATGTTTCAGGAATATTTGACAAAAGAATCGTTGCGATGGAACTTGATGAATGCATTGAACTTGCGTTGCAGATGATTGAGGGTGCAAGATCGGCACCAGAACTTAACATCTTGGCAACATCAGGGAGTTTTTCACGTTCATACGGTAAGCATTTAATACTGAACTCTAACGGTGTTGAGGTTGAAGAAGAAGGAACCGCGACATCCGGGTTCATAGATGTCATCACAACCACGGGCGAGACTTCTACAGCGTATGATTTTGCTGTGTCCAGAAATCATGACATTGATTTTTACCAGATCGGTGTAAATGCTGCAAAACTTGCGCAGGAATCACAGAATGGCATTTCGATCGAGCCACATAAGACAGATGTTATCCTGCATCCATTTGCTTTTGCAGACATTATCGAGAGTGCATTCGCACCTTCAATAGATGCCGATAATGTGCAAAAGGGCAGATCAAGCCTTATCGGACGGCTTGGCGATGAAATCGCTGCATCCGAACTTACGATAATTGATGACGGTCTGATGCCTGGCGGTATCGAGACTGGTATCTCGGATGATGAAGGTGTACCTTCACAACGCACGTCTGTTATTGAAAATGGAGTTTTCAAGTCGTACCTATATGACAGTTATACGGCAGGCAAGGATGGTGTAAAGAGCACAGGAAATGCCGCAAGGCAGTCTTATGTTTCCACACCTTCCGTGGGTCTGCGGAATTTTATTATCGAGTATCCGCAAAGTGATATCATCTCCGGGACCGATAGTGGCGTGTTCGTAAACACGGTAATTGGTGCACACACCGCAAATGCGATATCAGGCGACTTTTCAGTCGAGGCACGCAATGCCTATACCATCAAGGGTGGGCAGATCGACAAGCCGATAAAATCGCTTATGATATCAGGTAACATTTTTGAGATGCTTGCAAACATCACAGGTGCAGGAATGGATGTCAGGAAAGTTGGTGGAACGGTTACACCATCGATCAGGGTTTCTGATATGAGTGTGATCGGGTAAACCCCGACATATTATGCATGTAAGAAAATTCCCCACTATCGCGTCAAAAGTTGCGACGGTACATCCAACCGCAGCAGAGATGCGAGGTATAATTATTAAGATAAACTATAAAAGGAATATTCCCTTTATCTAAATTATATATTGAAAATGTATTCTTAACTGATTAATTATGATTTAATTATAATCTAATTTTGTAACTATTCAGCCATCAATTATTACCCCCTTATCCGAAAATATCGAAAAAATAATAT